>WRLW01000137.1 GCA_009777435.1 Oscillospiraceae bacterium
GATGCCCGAAAGCCCGGACATTTCATCTTTAGTTTTAGCTTCGCCAGAACCGCTATTGCATCCGTTATCCAGATAATAGCTATTGGTTACAGTTCCGCTGTTTTCACCGGCGATGCCGCCGGAACGCCCCTCAAATCCAGCATAAATACCCACAAAATTTGTGGCGTAAACATTTTGGATGGTTCCGGAATTTTCACCCGCGATACCGCCCAAATAGCTGTCGGATGTAATACCAAAGGACGTCGGGCTGTGAGAAAGGTTGTTTGTAACTTCAACGTCCTCCACGTTGACCCTCGCGTTGTTGAAGCAATTGAGTATGGCGCCCTCGTTCAGGCCCACAAGCCCGCCGATATTGCCGCCCTCGGCCATGACCGACCCGACGCCGTTAAGGGTATCAACAGTGGCGTCATAAAACCCGGCGTTGAATGACCGTTCAAGAGTAGCGCCGTCGGCTAAATGTCCTATCAAGCCGCCCGTATTGCCGCCGCCGCTTGTGACATTCGCATAACTGTAGCTGCGCTCGACGACGCCGTCGCCGCCGAGCGCGCCCACCAGACCGCCGGTATTGCCGGTTCCGGTAACTTTGATGGCCGATAACCGGCTATAGCTTTGTGTTATCGTTCCGCCGGTCATTTTTCCGACCAAGCCGCCCGTATTGCCTGCAATGCCTGCGATGCTGGTAATAGTGGCGTTGCTATAGCTTTGCCTGATTGTACCGCCGGTCATTTTTCCGACTAAGCCGCCCATGCTTGTATCGGTGGCGCTTGTAACAACGGCATTACTCAGCCGTATCTCGCCGCCGGTCATTTCGGCGGCAATAGCGCCTGAAATGCCTCCATCCCCCACCACAACAGAGAGCGAACGTATTGTGCCGCCGTCTATTTTTGCGAAAAGGCTTACTTTGAGGTTATCGATTACATGATTATCCGCGAAATAGTTTCCGCTGAAGTTATCTATAGGCGTAAAGGCCGTAATCCCGCCCATGTCGATATCCGCTGTTTGCGTAAAATCTTTGTCCCGCGCGGAGCGTACATTATACAGGTGCCTCGCGGTTTTGATTTGATACCTGCCCCCAGACATATTGTCTTTGTAATAATGCGTATTGGCGTATGTTGACGAGGTGACGCCCAATACGGCATCTTTACTTGTCATTTTTACGCGCGCGCCGTCCACAGGCTCCGGCAATGAGGTAATCGTGCTGTAATAATCACCGCCATCGATATAATCAAGCACCCAAATATACTTGTTAAGCTCAATTTCTATGCCATACTGTACAATATATTCGGAGCCATCTGGATAGAAGTAATCCGAAAATGTATCATCGTCATCCAGATCGACCGTCATAATAATTCCGGTTCCGGTCAGCTCGACGGTATACTCTATTTCTGCATAATCGGGTACAAACAGCTCGGCGTATAATACGTTCTCGCCGAATCCCGTGAGTGGTTTATCAGCCCCGTCGTAAATATTCACGACTTCCATATCTTTGGGCGGCGGCGGCAGCTCCCCTGTCGATTCGACGCCGTAATACCCCTGTTTTCTGCTATAGGCATATTGATAGCCGTTTTCGGCGCCGCGCCCGCCCGTGACGTTGTTTTCCTGATTTACGGTTTCCTCATAGTACCCAAACTCCCCGCCGTCGCCGAGTATGTCGCTGTAAAACATTGAAAGCACAACGCCCGTGACGATGTTATATTCCATCAGTATGGCGTTGTCCAAGACCTCTTTATCGACTATAATATCGTTGAGCAGCCAATAAAAGCTGTCTATCTCTGAGCCGCTGCCATCAGGCGTATAGTTTGCGGGTTTGCTTATGTAGTGGACATACGGTTTATTTTCTTCGTCCTCATCGGGAAACGAGCCGTCATTATCATCAAGCTGTTTATATACATTGCTCGGAAGCGCCAGCAGGTCGTCCCGTAATTCGCCGTTATCGAGGTAATAATCTTTAGTCAAGGTGGAACTTAGGCTCTTTTCAGAGACCCTTTTGGTGAGCTGATTCTGCGCCGCGAGGTATAGGGTTCTGGCGATATTTTCACGGTTGTTCTGCCGGCCATGCTCGATAAAGCCGCGCATGGCGGGGCCGGCGACCGCCGCGAGTATCGAAACGATCGCAAGTACCGCGATTACCTCCATCATGGTGAAGCCAACACGGGATTTCCAGATATGCTTGCGGCCCGCCGCGGGTCTGCCTCGCATATGAATCCTCCTTCTCGCGCGCCTGTTAAAGTATATGTTATTGAGCGGGTACAAAACACCGCCCTGTCTCAGCCGTTCAAAAGACATTATGGCATGATTGTCGAACCTATAATAATTATAGCCCGACATACTGCGAATGTCAAGCCGATATAGCGAAAAGCACTATTTTACAGCAAAAAACAACCGGCGGACGCTCCATCACAAAGGCGCGGACATTGCGCCCGTTCTTTTGCGCACGCCTTGGAATATCGGCGCAAACCTGTTATAATTATGATATGGGTTGACGCGCGGTCAAGCGAACTCCCTGTTTTTGGAAATATATGAAAGGTAAAGGAACAGCGATGTACTTGTACGAGACCCATATGCACACGTCGCCGGTCAGCGCTTGCGCGGTCAGCTCGCCCGCCGAGCAGGCGCGCGCTTATAAGGCTATGGGCTACGCCGGTATCATTGTCACGGATCACTTCATAAACGGCAACTCAGGGTGCCCGCGCAAGCTGTCTTGGGATAAGAGGATAGGTTTTTTCGCGTCGGGCTATGAGAGCGCGAAAAAAGAGGGCGCTTTATGCGGGCTTGACGTCTTTTTCGGGTGCGAGTATAACATCGGCGGCACGGAGTTTCTCACCTACGGCCTTTCAATTGAAACCTTGCTCGCGAATCCGGGCATGGACGCGCTGACCGTTAAGCAATACAGCGAATTCGTCAGAGCCAACGGAGGATACCTCGCGCAGGCCCACCCCTATAGGACAGGCTGGTGGATTGAGAACCCGTTCCCCGCCGATCCCGCTCTTATGGACGGCGTGGAGGTCTATAACGCCGGCAACCTCGACAAAGCGGCAAACCTCAAGGCGCTTGAGTTTGCCCGCCTGCACAATCTGCCTGTACAGGCGGGCACGGATTCGCACCACACGGACAGCCCGTTTTTCAGCGGCATAATGCTGCCGAAGAAGGCCGGGAGCATATTCGATATTATCGAAGCCATAAAGACGGGACAGGCGGAGCTGATTATTCCGAACCACGCGGACGCGGCGCCGTTTAAGCGGCGCGTTTAGGCGCGCCCATTAAGCCGTCATTTTATCAGCAGGCTTAATGTGCCGGCCACAATCAGGGCAAGTCCAATCAGGGGTTTCCTGTTCAGCTTTTCGCGCAGGACGAAATAGCTGAACGCGACCGTTATTAAAATACTTAGCTTGTCGATGGGTACGACCACGCTGACAGGCCCCTCTTGCAGCGCCCGGTAAAAGCATAGCCACGAAAGCCCAGTGGCAAGGCCGGACAGCCCGATAAAGACCCAGCTTCGATTGTCAATGCTTTTGATTTCATGCTGTTTGCCCTGCATGAAAACAATAAACCAAGCCATGACAAGGACGACGAGCGTCCGCACGGCGGTTCCAAGGTTGGATTCCACGCCCGTGATGCCGACCTTTCCTAAAATTGCCGTTAAGCTCGCGAACACCGCCGACAGAGAAGCGTATATCAGCCATTTATACCCCTTTTCACCGCTTGAGCCGGATTCCTTTCGCTCGATCATCAGATATGTACCCGCGCCAATCAAGATCATGGCGGCCGCTTTGAGCCAGGTCAAGCCTTCATTGAGCAGCAAAAATGACAGAAGCATTGTAAGTACCGTGCTGGATTTGTCTACGGGCACGACCTTGTTGACGTCGCCGATTTGAAGCGCGCGAAAATAGCATAGCCACGACCCGCCTGTAGCTAACCCCGACAGCACAAGGAAAACAAGGCTTTTGGTATCAATGCCGCTTATGCCGCTTTGAGAGCCTACGACAAAGACCATCAGCCAAGCGAAAATCGCGACCACAATAGTTCTCAGCGCGGTCGCCAGATTAGAGTCGGTATTTTTGATTCCAATTTTGGCCAAAGCGGACATGCCGCCCGCAAAAAGCGCGGCGCCCAGCGCGTAAATTACCCACATATAATATCTCGCTTTCTGATTATTATAAGCGGCAGACCGCTGCCCGCTTCTATCAGTGCTTTCACCGCCGATTCAGAACGCGCCATGAAAGGTTATCATACCTGTCTCGGCGTCATACACACCGTTCAGGTCTGTCAGGACACCGCTGTCGTTCATGTACCACACGCGCACGGCGGCGGGGTTTTCGCCCTGCTTGAGCGTGTAAGGCAGGCTGATGGTCAGTGGTATATCCACTTTCGTACTGCCCGCGAAAACTTCTATGCCAGTCACCGTTTCATAGCCCTTGACCTGCGCCGCCTGCATACCGCTAAGCTCCCTCATGGGTACGGTTGTGACCGCTATCGTAATAGAATCCGCGCCGAGAGCCGCCATAGCGGCAAGGTCGGACAACGCATCGGGGGACAGGGTAACTTCCGCGCCGGGGAATTTGACGGTAACAGAAACACCCGCGTCCGCGAAGGCTATCAGCTCGTCCGCGCTCAGCGTCATCCAGACCGCGCCCTCTAAGTCA
>WRLW01000138.1 GCA_009777435.1 Oscillospiraceae bacterium
TTCGGCGGCCATCAGGCCGCTTATGCCGCCGCCGATAATGGCAACGTCAAGCATGTGCATGTCCTTTCTTGAAATCAAAGATAGATGGAATACCCGGTTGGGTTGTGCTATAATAGAGATGATTAGTATTATTTGGCGCTCTGCTTGTCCATGTGTTGAGTGCGGTGGGGCGGGAAACAATAAACCGTCTGTATAATAAGGAGGGCTTCCGTTGAGTTACACGGCCTATATTGAAAAAGACTTAGAGAGCGGGATGTTTATCGGAATGGTTCCCGGTTTGCCGGGAGCGCATACCTTTGCCGGCTCGATTGACGAGCTGCATGAAAAATTGAGGGAAGTAATATCGTTATGCCTTGAACAAATGAGCGAAGAGGAGATTAAAGGGCTACCTGTATTCGCGGGTATTTCGCAAATTGAGGTTGCGGTATGAGCAATTGGTCTTAATTGACGCCGCGGCATTGGAACGATTGCTCCTTGATTTGGGGTTTTCCAAGATTCGGCAGAAAGGCAGCCACGCTTTTTACCGCCATGCCGACGGGAGGACGACTACCATTCCGTTTCACGGAAGCAAGGATTTACCCAGACCGCTGCTGCGGGAAATATTAAGGGAAATAAGTCTTAGCGTAGATGAGTATAACAAGCTGATTGCAAGTCAATAATCGGCGGCCATCAGGCCGCTTATGCCGCCGCCGATAATGGCAACGTCAAGCATGTGCATATCCTTTCTTTAAGCGCGCGCCGGGGAAGTATAAGGCTTCATGGTCAATATTATACCATTGCGGCGCCCGGAACGCAAATGGCGAAATGCGGGGCAGCAGGGCAAACGCATGAATGTCGATATTGCGGCAACCCCGTAGGGACGCACAGTGTGCGATTTTGCCACAATGCGGGGGAACCGGCGGGGGAACGCGGACGCACACTGTGCGTCCCTACGGCGGCACATCGTACACTGTGCAAAATGCACGTTCATGCGTCTGCCCTGTGCGGGGCAGGGCGGCGCTTGAAACAGGCGGGGGTCTGTGCTATAATGGCCGCGGCGCTGTTTTAATTATCTAAAAAGGCTGGAGTGGGTTGGCTAATGTGGCCTCTGTATGTTTTTGGCGCTGTGGCGGCCGTGTTCGCGATAATAGCGTGTTTTGTTGGGAACAGGGCTGTAAAAGGGCTTTTGAGCGCCCTCAGCTTTTTCGGGTTTCTGCTTTCCGCGCTTTTATCCGCCGCGTTCCTGCTGCCGAACTATGTTGGTGTAAATGGCTTATGGCTGCCGTTTGCGCTGTGCGGCGCGGTATTTACGGTCTTTATGCTGGTTGCCTGGAAGCCCTTTGGGGTAAAAGCTCGCCGCATAGCCGCGCTTTCGGTTGCGGGCGCCGCCATTTTGTTAACGTCGGTGTTTATCGTGCCCGCGGTTTACAGGTCGTCCCTGCCGCAGGCGGGAGAAGAAATAAATCTGCTCCGCTATGCCCCGTTTGGCAATTACTGGTATGTAAACGGCGTGCTGACGCACCATGAAACGCTCGCCGTGAGGCTCGGCGAGGAGCCGGCGCTGAAGCTTAACGGGGAATTGCCCCGGCTTGACGGCGCCACAGCTCTGTATCCGCTTTATTCGGCTTTTGTCCGCGCGGTCTATCCCGCGCCGGAACCGAGCCTTGACATCCCGGAGTATTTTCCGTATGGCGACCTTAGGAGGGACGATATTGACCCAAATCCCTATCTCGCCGTCTGCTCGAAAACGTCCGGCGCGTTTGAAAACCTGATAGACGGCTATGCCGATATTGTTTTTCTCATGGGTGTTTCGGACGAACAGCGGGCAATGGCTGAGCAAAAGGGCCTGGAATTGGAGCTGACCCCGATCGGGCGCGAAGCCTTCGTATTTTTCGTAAACAGCCGTAACTCCGCGGCGAACCTGTCGTCGGACGATATAAGACGCATTTATTCCGGCGGGATTACAAACTGGCGGGAGGTCGGCGGCAGGAATAGTGAAATCAGAGCCTATCAGCGCCCCGACGAATCCGGCAGTCAGACCATGCTGAAACAGATTATGGGCGATACCCCGCTTGTCCCCGCGCCCTTAGATGATATCTTCGACACGATGATGGGCATGTACGAGCGCGTGGCGGACTATAGAAACTACAGGAACTCGTTAGGCTATTCGTTTTTGTATTATATCAGGGATATGATAGGTGAGAATAAGGTCAAATTCCTGTCTGTTGACGGCATAGCGCCGACGCCTGAAAATATCGTGAGCGGCGCGTATCCGTTCGCGGACAGCTTTTACGCGATAACCGCCCGGAGCGGCGGGGAATATCTCAACCCGGAGCGGACGGAGAACATAGACAAGCTGATAGAATGGGTCGTGTCGCCGCAAGGGCGGTATATCGTCGGGGCGACAGGGTATATCCCAATCGGCTAAGGATTCCGGGCGCGCCGCGTATACAACAAAAAAGGAGCGTAAAAGCTCCTTTTTCGCTGTATCGCGGGTTAAAAATACTCCACGCCGTTCGCGTCCACGGCCGCGATGACGGTTTTTGACGGCGCGGGGGGTTCGCCGCCGATTACTATGGCCCTTGAGAGAATGGCTTCGGCCTCGCTCAGACGCCCCGCGTCCGAGGTGTGCAGTACGGCAAGCGTGTCTCCCGCGGCCACGCGGCCGCCGGTCTTGCGCTCAAGCATAATGCCGGCGGCATGGTCTATCGGGTCGTCCTTGCGGGCGCGTCCCGCTCCGAGCGCCACCGACGCCAAGCCGCACAGCTCGGTATCCATGCGCGTGATGAAGCCGTCCGCGGCGGCCTTAAACGGTTTTTTAACAGGCGCGGAGGGCAGCTCGGCCGACGCGTCGCCGCCCTGAGCCGAAATCATGGCCGTCAGCCGCTCAAACGCGCGCCCGCTGTACAGAGCGTCTTTAGCCATCGCGCGGCAGTTATCCAAATGGCCCTTCCCGGCCAAAAACAGCATGTTGGCCGACAGCTCAAGGCATATGGCCGTCAGGTCGGACGGCCCGCGTCCCTTTAGCGTGCCGAACGCCTCCCTGACCTCAAGCGCGTTGCCTATGGCGCTGCCGAGCGGTACGTCCATGTCGGTTATAAGGGCCATGACGCGCCGCCCGTTAAGCTCGCCTATGGAGACCATGGCTTGCGCGAGCGCCACGGCGTCGCCCGTGGTTTTCATGAACGCGCCGCTGCCTGTCTTGACGTCGAGCAGTATGGCGTCGGCCCCGGAGGCTAACTTTTTACTCATGATCGACGACGCGATTAGCGGCACGCAGTCTACGGTGGCGGTGACGTCGCGAAGCGCGTAAAGCTTCTTGTCGGCCGGCGCTATGTTGCCCGACTGACCGATTATGGCAAGCCCGGTTTCGCGCACGATGGATATGAACCGCCCGGCGTCTATGGCCGTCCGCATACCCGGAATGGCCTCGAGCTTATCAACCGTGCCGCCGGTATGCCCAAGACCGCGGCCCGACATCTTCGCCACCGCGACGCCGCACGCGGCGGCTATAGGCCCGGCGACTATGCTGGTTTTGTCGCCCACCCCGCCGGTGCTGTGCTTGTCGGCCTTCACGCCGGGTATGGCTGACAGGTCGGCCATGTCGCCCGAACGCGCCATTGCGCCGGTGAGCGCGGCCGTCTCCTCCGCGTCCATACCTTTAAGGCATATGGCCATCAGCAGCGCGGCGGCCTGATAGTCGGGGATATCGCCCGACGTGAAGCCGTCGATAAAAAAACGTATCTCGCCGTCCGACAGCGCGGCGCCGTTTTTTTTCTTAGCTATGATATCATACATGCGCATGGCGGGTCATCTGCCTCCCTTGTCGTAGGGTATGCCTTCGGCGCGCGGCGCCGCCGAGCTGCGCGAGGTGAAGGACAGCACCACCAGCGTCGCGATATACGGGATCATTTTGTAGACCGCGCTCGGTATGGACAGCGCGCTGAGAAACGGTATGCCG
This sequence comes from Oscillospiraceae bacterium, assembly GCA_009777435.1. GTDB lineage: Bacteria > Bacillota > Clostridia > Oscillospirales > UBA929 > WRMG01. The sequence goes on from WRLW01000138.1 coordinate 3,941, forward strand.
GAGTATGAAGCCGAGAGCGTTTTCATCAGCCCGAAGAAGAAGGCGGCCATGAGTATGCGCCCGGGCTTCCATTGCCCGAAAATCAGCACCGCCAGAGCGAGGAAGCCGTAGCCCGACACCGTGGCGTTGAAGTTGGTGGAGGTCGGTATGACAAAGACCAGCCCCCCGATTCCGGCCAGCGCGCCGGATATCACGACGCCCGCGTAGCGCATGGCGTAAACGTTCACGCCTACCGAGTCGGCGGCCTGCGGATGCTCGCCGCACGCGCGCAGGCGCAGTCCAAAGCGTGTGCCGTATAATATTATCCAGGACGCCGCCAGTATTATGAATCCCAAAAGCGTCGTGATGTATGTATTGCGGAACAGAAGCTGCCCCAAAAACGGTATGCCGCCCAGCAGGGGTACGCTTTCTATGCGGAACTGGTCTTTGAAGTTAATCTGCTGGGTGCCGGAGACCTGTACCATGCGCGCCATAAAGACCGCGAAGGCGGGCGCGAACATGTTGATGGCCGTGCCGCTGATTATCTGGTTGGCCTTCATTTGCACCGACGCATAGGCGTGGGATAGCGAAACCGCTATGCCTGTCAGCGCCGCTATCAGCAGGGCGAGCAGCAGAATCGGCTGTCCGGGCAGAGTGTCCTGAACGCGGCTTATGAACAGGATTCCCGTAAACGC
>WRLW01000139.1 GCA_009777435.1 Oscillospiraceae bacterium
GCCGGCGCCGCTTACCAGCGAAGCCACGGTGGGCCGGCCGCGTTCGTCGGACATGGTGGATACAACCCCGCGCGGCTTGTTCAGCATGATATACACAAACGCGGGCTTTTCGCGCAATGGTACGCCGTCAACCTCAATGTCGTCGGTGTCCGCGTCGGCCTTATCCCCCAAGCCGGCGACGGCGCCGTTTACGCGCACGCGCCCCCCGGAGATGAGCGCCTCGGCGGCGCGTCGCGACATCAGTCCGTGTGACGCTATTATTTTTTGGATCCGTTCCTGCATATCCGCCACCTCTTATGTAAGCGCGCCCCGGGCGCGCTTTAAGTCATTCACGCCGCGCGGTTTACGTCCGCGCCGCCCCGCGTTATCAAAAACGGCAGTCTCCATCTCGCCTTTGCCCGCGCCGCGTCCTGCTCCGCGTACAGCTCGCAGACCGCGATAGTCTCGCCGTCGAGCATATAGCGGGCGCGTCCAAGCGTTTGCCGCTGACCGACCGGCGCCCACGCGAAGCGCGGCAGCTCGATACTCACTGTGACGCGGCGCGCCTCGTCGTCGCTGAGCGGCATGGCCAGGGTTTGCGACACGCGTATATCAACGGCGGCTCTTTCGCCGGAAACAACGGGCAGCTCGCAAACGAACGCGTCTTGGGTACACAGGCGGCGTTCGGGGTATTTTTCAAAGCCCATATCGAGCATGTCGGCGTGATCCTTCCAGTCGGATGGGGCGTTCAGCGTAACGGCCGCCAGCTTCTGGCCGTTGCGCTGCGCGCCCGATACCAGACAGCGCCCGGCCTTCCGCGTGTATCCGGTCTTGACGCCTATCGCGCCGTCGTAATCCCACAGCAGCCTGTTATGGTTTTTTACGGTTATCTGTCCGACCTGCCCGGTTTTCATCGAGCATATGGCCTCGAACGCCGGATCCGACAATGCCGCCGCCGCCAAGATTCCCATATCGCGCGCTGTGGAATAATGATTGTCGTCATTCAGGCCGTGCGGGTTGGCGAACCGTGTGTTTGTCATACCTAACTGAAGCGCCAGGGCGTTCATCTTGGTCACAAAGGCGGCAACGCCGCCGTCGCCGCCGCAGTGGTCGGCCAGCGCGAGCGCCGCGTCGTTGCCCGATTGCAGAAGCGTGCCTATCAGCAGCTCGCGGACGGTCAGCACGTCGCCCGCCTTGAAATACACGCGCGTGCCCTCGACCAGCGTATGCTCGTGCTTGACGGTCGTTTTGTCGTCAGGGTTGGCGGTCTTTAAGGCCAGAAACGCGGTCATAATCTTTGTGGTGCTGGCGATAAGGCGTTTTTCATCCGCGTTTCGCTCGTAAAGCACGCGACCGGAATTCACGTCAATCAAAACGGCGCTCTGCGCCGATATGGCCGGCCCCCCGGCAGCCGACGCGGCTTCAGCCGCCGCCGGGGAGGCAAGAAATACGACCGCGGAACAGCATAGGGCCGCGGAGCGGAGCAGGTTCAAACACCGGGGCATAACGAAACCATCCTTTCTTTGAGAAAACCGGGAGAGGCTGTAACATTATGCCCAATTATGTGAAATTATCCGCATTAAGGAAAAATTACATAAACGCGTGCGGGATGTGGTTTATACGTCCTTCTGCGTATACTTCAATCACGTCAAAACGCGCCGGGGCCTCGCTTTTTATGTATTTCAGCCAGAGCGAGGCCGTCTTGCGCATCTTTTCGCGCTTTGACGGCGTGACGGCCGAGGCCGCCGCCGCGAAGCTGTCGTCCTTTCGCGTCTTTACCTCAACGAACACCACCCATTCGCCGTCGCGCGCGATGATGTCCAGCTCGCCGTAACGCGAGCGGTAATTTCGCGCCAGTACCTCATAACCGAGCGTTCTCAAATACTGGACGGCCTGATCCTCGCCTCTGTGACCGACGGCAAGCGTATTCTCATTTTTTAGAATCTTGCGCAGAAACAGCTTCCGGTGTTCGGGGCAGGGGCCGTGTTCAAGCAGGCGCTGCTTGTGCAGGGCGGTGCCGTAACCCATATGGCGCTCGAAGCCGTATTCGGGATACCGCGCGGCTAATTCAAGCATATACGCGTCGCGCGATACCTTGGCCAGCACCGACGCCGCGGCTATGGCCGCGCAAGTCGCGTCGCCGCCCGTCACACATACTGTTGGGCGCGTGAAGCCGCGAGCGATGTTACCGTCAACTAACACGATATCGGGCTGGGACGCCAGCCCGTCAACGGCGCGCCGCATGGCGAGCTGCGAGGCTTCGAGGATATTCAGGCTCTCTATCTCGGCAACGGTCGCGGATGATACGCAATACGACACGGCTTTGGAGGTTATTTCATCAAACAGCGCCTCGCGGCGCTGTTTTAGCAGCTTCTTGGAGTCATCCAAGCCGGGCAGTATCAGGCCGGGGGGCAAGATTACCGCCGCCGCGTAAACAGGCCCGGCCAGCGGGCCGCGCCCGGCTTCGTCCACTCCGCACACCATAGCGCGGCCTCTGGCGCGCCATGTGTTTTCCATCGCGTATAAATCCACTTCCGCCGCCTCCCGTCAATCCGGTAAATCCAGCGTTATCCGCCCAAGTATGCCGCCGCGGAATTCATCAAGCAGTAAGCGCGCCATACGTTCGGTATCAGGTTCGCCGCCGCGTTTAAGACACCCGCGCGACAGCGCGGCGGCACTCAGCAGCTCATAGCCGCCGCCGCCGGGGAAGGCGTCCCACTTACAGCGCGACTTGAACGCCTCGGGCGCGGCGTCGCGGAGCGTCTCGCACAGCGACATGGCCAGCGTTTCGATATCCAAAATCTGATCCTTGACGGCGCCCGTATACGCGAGATGCAGAGCGCGCCGTTCGTCTTTGAGCTTCGGGGGCAGTACGCCGGGCACGTCGAGCAGCATCAGCCCTCCGCCGGCCTCGATCCACTGCATACCGCGCGTAACACCCGGCCGATCCTCCGTCTTGGCAGGCTTCCGGCGGCTCAAACGGTTGATAAGCGAGGATTTTCCAACATTTGGTATACCCGTCACCATCAGGCGTATCGCGCCGGTTTCGCGCCCCTTAGCGGCACGCGCCGCCAGCTTTTCGGATAACAGCGCGCGCGCGGCGGCGGACACACGCTCCACACCCGCGCCGCTTTTCGCGTTGACCGAAACGGCGCCGGAGCCGGGCTTCTCGCGCCGCAATTTCTCTATCCAGCGGGAAGTGGCGGCGGGATCGGCCAAGTCCTCGCGTGTCAGCACATATAAAACGGGCTTGCGATTCGCCAGCCCGTCCAGTTCAGGGTTTCCGCTTGACGCCGGTATGCGCGCGTCAAGCAGAACGCACACCGCGTCCACTAATTTAAGATGCTCGGCCATCAGCCGCATGGTTTTGGCCATATGGCCGGGATACCAGTGTATGTTCATCTGACGGGGCCGAATTTGCCAAACGGGTACACGCGCAGCAGCACGCGCCCAAGCACGCAGCGCTCGTCAATCATGCCGACACGCGTACTCCGGCTGTCGATGCTCCGGTTGCGGTTGTCGCCCATGACGAACAGGCAGCCATCCGGCACCGTAATAGGGAACGATATGTCGTCCCGCAGCGCGGTGGGCTCGTTTATATACGGCTCGTCAAGCGCCTGATTGTTAACGTATACCTTATGGGCCGTGAAGTCAATATCAATCACGTCGCCGGGCAGGCCGATGACGCGCTTGACAAGCGGCTGCGGCTTCGAGGAGTTGTATTCGCCGGGTAAAATCGCGTCTTTTTTTGTGAACATAATGATATCGCCGCGCGCCGGCTTATAAAACAGCTTTGAAATCAGCAGCTTCTCGTGATTTTGCAATGTAGGCGACATGGAAATGCCGTCCACGCCGATCACCCGCGCCGCGAACGTGTACAGAAGCGCAAAAGCAATCAGCGCCGTGATTAGCGCCTGCGCCCACTCATACAGCTCGCGCCGGATATCGAATCTGGCAATCTCTTTCGATGCGCCGGACGGCATCCTCATTTCACCCTTTCACGGAGCAGCGCGAAAATCACTGTCTGCCCCTCGAAATGTCCTCTTTGACCTTAGCGCGCTTACCTGAGCGGCCGCGCAGATAATAAAGTTTTGCGCGGCGTACTTTACCGCGGCGCACTGTCTCAAACTTGGCTATACGCGGCGAGTGGAGCGGGAACACCTTCTCAACGCCCACGCCGTATGAGACGCGGCGCACGGTAACGGTTTCGTTGATGCCGCCGTGCTTGCGGGCAATCACCGTTCCCTCAAAAATCTGGATTCTCTCGCGGGCGCCTTCCTTGATTTTTATATGCACACGCACGGTACTCCCGATTCTTACTTCGTCCAGCTCGGCTTTCATATAAGGCTGGGTGACGGCTTGTATCAAATCCAAGGCGGTTGCCTCCTTTCATCACTATGCAAATTACAGTCCAAGGTATGATACCATACCGAAACACAAAATGCAAGGAAAATTTTCAGCGACCGGTCGCGTGTGAGAAAATCGTTGTACACGCAAAGGAAAATCAATATGTAAAATCCTCGTCCCAACAGATAGAGATACACCTGAACTTTATCGGTGAGATTGAATTTCTCAATGCTGAAAGTGAACCTACGCCAGAGGAAATAGCGGAGCAGGAGCGCATTG
>WRLW01000140.1 GCA_009777435.1 Oscillospiraceae bacterium
ACCGCTACTCACCTATCCGTTAAGCGCAGTGTAAAGCAGATACGGAAAGGCGAGGACAGGGAAACGCCGCCTAAGAACAAGTCATCATACAGGTCGCTACAAATGCCGTTGCCGTTGATTCAGGTGTTGGACGAACACAAGAAGCGGCAAGCTACGTTAAAGGGTTTTTCGGATGATTTTAGAGTGTGCGGCGGTGGCGCACACATAAGAGACGGCACTATCAACCACCGAAACGAGTTGTACGCTGAAACGGCAGGGCTACCAAGAATAAGGCTACACGATTTCAGACACTCTCACGTCTCTGTCTTGGCCAATGAGGGTATCAACATTCAAGAGATTGCCCGGCGGCTTGGACACTCTAAGATTGAAATGACTTGGAACACGTACAGCCATTTGTACCCGCGAGAGGAAGAACGGGCGGTTGATATACTCAATCGGATATAGCTGAAACCCTTACACGATATTTACACGTTTTATTTGAAAACGTGTAAGAAAATCCGAAACGAACGGAAACGCCAAACACACGAAAACCCGCATAGAATAAAGGGTTTATAGGGGTTTGTGAACGGTTGGGAAACAGCAATAAAAGGTGTTTTTGAATGTGACCCACTCTGACGGTTAGGCTACGCCATAACCGCCGTGGGCGCTCCCGCAGGGCGCTGCCGGGGGCTATCGCCGCCGATGGCGGCTCATCGTCCGAACGGAAAGCCGCCGCCATACCGCGCCGCCTTTCTGCCCGGCGTTGTCGGAGTTGCCGAGATAGACCATACGGGCCTTTGCGGGGTCGGCCCCTATGCTTAAGGCAAGCTCTCTTACCTCCGTTTATACTTTACTCCACCTCCATTATCGTATATCAAACCCTGTCATTTCAACGGTTTCGCGCCAACGACAGCCAAACCGCGCGAACGACGGCAAGGGGGCCGCGCGGCGGGTGCGGGCATAAAAAAAACGCCCCCCGCGAGCTTGGCTCGCGGGGGATGTTCGTCTACTCAGCGGAAGCGAGCTGCCGGGCAAGCTTGCTTTTGCGTCTCGCGGCGGTGTTCTTGTGCAGTATACCGTGTGTAACGGCCTTGTCTATCGACGACTGCGCGCTCTTATAGGCGGCGGCCGCTAAAGCCTTGTCACCTTCCGCGGCGGCGGCCGAAGCCTTTTTTATAGATGTTTTCAGGCTGGACTTCTCGCTGCGGTTCCGCGCGCTCTTGGCCGCTGTGACCAGCACCCGCTTCTTGGCAGACTTGATATTCGCCAAGCCAACCACCCCCCTTTTTTTGTTTATATGATGGCGCGATATTACTCGCGCAGGAGCGTATTTTAACACAAACAGCGCCGCTCGTCAAGCATTTTTTTCAAAATGCCGGCGTATGGCCTTGGCGGGAAAATAGAGCAGCGGCGTGAGCGCGAGGGTGTACAGGGCCTCGGGCGTGGCCACCGTCACCAGCGCGTAGGGCGGCGCGCGGCCCGGCAGCCATATGAACAGCGCGAAGAACACGGCCTGCACGGGCACTATGGTCACTATGGACACAAAAAGCGCCGACAGTATGTTGCGGCGCATAGAGTATTCGATAAGAAGCCCGAGCGCCACCCCGAACAGCATCAGCGCCACAGCGTAGTACGTTACGGTATGGGCGCTCAGCCAGTCGCAAAGCGCGCCGCACGCGAACCCGAACACGCCGCCCATGCGAGGCCCCTCGAAGAAAGCGATAAGGGCGGCCAGCGTCAGCAGCGGTATGGGGCGCACCTGCCAGGGCGCGAGCGCGGGCAGGGTGCATTGGGCCAGCAGCGTCAGCAGGGCTAACAGCGCGTAAAGGGAGACCTTCAGCGCCAGCCTGCGCCTGAGCGTCCATACGTTCATTTGCCCATCCTTTCACGGCCGTCCGCGGCGCGCCTTGCGCGCGAAAGCCGCCGCGTGGAAATAAATTAGCCGTCTACATCAAAGGACATGATTATAAACACCTGCTCGATATGCCTGAGATCGGCCAGCGGCTCGACAAGGACTGTGGCGGTCATGCCGTTGGGGTCGGCCAGCACGGCGCTCACAGCGCCTATGCTCAGATCCCGAGGATATTGGCTCCCGGCGTCCGAGCCCGAGGTAAGCACCGCGTCGCCTATGCGTATGTCCATATCGGGCGTGAAACCCTCGACGGTCGTAAGGTTTTCCCGCATATAAGAAAACCGCCCCGTACACAGGCCGTCCAATGCCGCGCGGTAAATATACGCGCCGCATACAAAGCCGGGGTCAAGCACGGTGCGCAGCGTGGAGCTGAAAGCGGAGACCTCGCTGACCACGCCGATAAGCTGCTCCGACTCGCTGACCACCGCCATGCCCGGCTCGACGCCGTGCCGGCTGCCGCGCGAAAGCGTCATGGTGCGGGCGTAGTTGTCCATGTCGCGCGCTATAACGGTCGCGGGGATGAACTCAAAGTCCCGGCGGCGCTCCTGAAACCCCAGCATCTCACGCAGGCGCTTGATCTCGGCCTCGGTTCGCTCATAGTTGCGCGCCTGCTCGTCGATCTCGGCTATATACTGTTTAAGCCTGCGGTTCTCGTCAAGGAGGCTGTCGATCAGCTCGCGGTCGCCCCACAGAGAGGACATTTTGTCGCGCAGGACGCCGGCCGCGTACTGCGCGGGGCGCAGCACGCCGTCAAGCAGACCGGACGGCCCGGCGGCGTATCCGGGATTGAGCATCGCGGACACCGTGAAGGCCAGCGCCGCCATCAGCGCGGCGACAAGCAGCATTATCCATTTGTGTTCCCACAAAAACTTCATAAACTCACGCCGAATTCACGCAGCATCCGCGCGAGGCGGAACAGCGGCAGCCCCATAACGTTATAGAAGTCGCCGTCGATGGCCTCAACAAACAGGGCGCCGCGGCCCTGTATGCCGTATGCGCCCGCCTTGTCCATCGGTTCGCCCGACGCGATATACGCCTCGATATCGCGCGCGTCAAGCGCCGCGAAACGCACGCGTGTGGATTCGCGCGCGGTGAGCGTTTTTTGGCCGTCATGGACGGTAACGCCGGTGTGTACGCCGTGCCACCGGCCCGACAGCCGGTTCAGCATGGCGCGCGCGCCGTCCGCGCCGCGCGGCTTGCCCAGCGTCAGGCCGTCGATCTCGACCAGCGTGTCGGCCGCTATGACCACCTCGCCGGCGCGAAAGTCCGCCGCCAGCGCCTTCAGCCGCGACAGCTCCTCAACGGCGCCGCGGGCCGGGCCGGCGGTCTCCTCCGCGATTTCGGACGGCGCGACGCGCAGCGAATGGCCCTCAAAACGGCTGAGAAGCTCTATCCTGCGCGGCGACGCCGACGCCAGCACAAGGTCGGCCATCAAATCAGCTCTTTCAGGAAATCGTTCAGCTTGTCGTCGGCTATACCGGCCGAGATGACAAAGTTAACTCCGGTCTGCTTGCCGAAGTCCATAGCCCAGCGCGCGAACTTTTCAAGCTCGGAGATGTCGGTGATGTCGGCGACCTTGTGCAGGCTGTCGATATAGATATCGGTGATATCGAAGTTGCCCGCGTACAGTCCCGTGATGAAGCCGCGCATTACCTGAAAGCCCCGGATATCAAACTCGGTCGAGTCTATCAGCCTCACGGCGTTGCATACGTCGAAACGCAGCTTGTCGCCGCGCTCAATGCACACTACCAGCCCTTTGGACTCCTTGGCGGCATTGTTTACTTTTTCTATCATGGTCTTGGTTTTGCCGGAGCCCATCTTGCCGATAACCAGTTTTACCATTAAATTGCCATTCCTTTCGGTTTATTAAGCGCCGGATATATTACAGTCTGCTCAGCAGATCCTCGCGCAGCCGCTCAAAGCCCGGCTTGCCCAGCAGCGCGAACATGTTTTTCTTATAGGCCTCGACCCCGGGCTGGTCGAACGGGTTGACGCCGAGAACGTATCCCGACAGCGCGCAGGAAAGCTCGAACATATAGACAAGCTGCCCGAGCGTTTGCTCGTCCATCGCGCCGGCGAATATCTCGGTCACGGGCACGCCGCCGTCGGCGTGGGCGAGCATGGTTCCGCGCGACGCCTGACGGTTGATCTCGCTGAGCGCCGTGCCGGCCAGATACTCAAGCCCGTCGCCGTCGTCGCCGCAGCCCTCGATACATATGTCCGCGCCGCCGCGCTCGAAAGCGACCACGGTCTCCTGTAAGAACCGTTCGCCCTCCTGTATATACTGGCCCATCGAGTGCAGATCCGCGGTCAGGTCAACGCTCGCGGGGAATATGCCCAGCCCCCGCTTGCCCTCGCTCTCGCCGAATAATTGCTTCCACCACTCGCCCATAAAGCGGAACGCCGGCTCATAGCAGGCCAGCACCTCGACCTTGAAGCCCTTGCGGTAAAGGATGTTCCGCGCGCCCGCGTAGAGCCACGCGGGGTTGTCCATATTTCGCGCGCCGCAGGCGTCCATAGCCTCCCGCGCGCCGCTCATCATGGCGCCGATATCAAGGCCGGCCGCGGCGCAGGGCAGCAGCCCCACGGCGGTCAGAACCGAAAAGCGGCCGCCGATGTCGTCGGGCACCTTAAACGCGCGGTATCCCCGTTCGTCTGCCAGACGCCGCAGCGCGCCCTTTTCGCAGTCGGTCGTGGCGTATACGCGGCGCG
>WRLW01000141.1 GCA_009777435.1 Oscillospiraceae bacterium
CCCGCGCCTATGTCCCGTCCGCCGACCTGCCGCGCGCTGACGCCGCGCCGCCGCGCCGCGCCGCGTATGCCGCGCCGCCCGCCGGTCTGCCGTCAAAGCTGACCGTGACCGAGCTGAAGGGGCGCGCGCGCGACGCCGAGCTGAGCGAGGACGCGGAGCGGATAGATATACCGAAGCCGCGCCATGATTTCCCAAGGCCGCGCTTTTTGGAGCGGCTGGCGGAGGCGCCTCTGACCGCCGCCGAGCGCGGCACGGCGCTGCACGCGGCCATGCAGCAGGTTGATTTCGGCCTGTGCCGCACGCGGGCGGGCGTCGAGGGCGAGCTGGCGCGCCTGCTGCGCGAGCGCCGCATGACCAAGGCGCAGCTCGACGCCGTGGACGCCGGGCGCGTGCTGGCCTTTGTGAACTCTCCGCTCGGACGCCGCGCGGCCGCTTCTCCCGACTGCCGCCGCGAGCTGCCGTTTTCCCTGCTCACGGACGCGCGCGAGCTGCCGATAGATCGTGCCGGGGCCGCTCCGGGCGACCGCGTATTGCTCCAGGGCATGATAGATCTATTGTTTTTGGAGCCCGGCGGCTGGACGCTGGTGGACTTCAAGACCGCGCGCCTGCGCGGGCGAGACCCGGCCGAGGCCGCGCGCGATTACGACGCGCAGACCGGCGCCTACGCGCGCGCCGTCACACGCATGACCGGCACGCCGGTCGCGCGGCGCGTGATATGGTTCACCGACGGCGATATCGCGGCCGAGACGAAAGAGGAACGCCCATGATTATAAAAACCAAGGCATACGCGAAGCTGAACCTGACGCTCGACGTGCTGGGACGGCGCGGCGACGGCTACCATAATCTGAAGATGATAACTCAGACCGTCGGCCTGTGCGACCATATTACCATAGAGCTGACGGGCGAAGCGGGCTTTAGCGCGCGGTGCGATCATCCGTTTGTGCCCTGCGACGAGCGCAACCTCGCCGCGCGCGCCATGAGGCTGTTCCTTGAGCAGCCGTCCGCGCGCGCCCCTGAGCGCGGCATAGCCGGAGGCGTTGTGGATATAACCAAGCGCGTCCCGGTCTGCTCCGGGTTGGGCGGAGGCAGCTCCGACGCCGCGGCCGTGCTGACCGCGCTGAACGACGCCTTCGGGCGCCCTTTAGACATGCCCGCGCTACTGGAGCTGGCGGCGGCGATAGGTTCCGATACGCCGTTTTTCATGCTTGGCGGCGCGCGGCTCGTCCAGGGCAGGGGCGAGATACTCACGCCCCTGCCGTCCCTGCCGCCGTGCGCGCTGCTGATCGTAAAGCCGCCCGTCCCGCTGTCCACAGCGGATGTTTTCGGCTGGTACTCCGGTACGCGGGCGCGCGGCGACGGCCGCCGCCCCGACACCGGCGGGTTTATAGACGCGCTCCAAAAGGCCGACCTTACCGGCGCGGCGCGGCGCGTGTTCAACTTGCTTGAGGATGTGGCCGCGCGACGTGTCCGCGAAATATCCGAGCTGCACGCGCGGCTTATAAGCGCCGGCGCGCTGGGCGCGTCCATGACCGGCACAGGCTCCGCCGTGTTCGGCGTGTTCCCCGACGAGCGCGCGGCCTCGCTCGCCGCCGCCGGCTTCGGGCGGAGCTGCGAGACCTTTGTGACCGGCCCGCTGCCGGCGCTGTAAAACTATACAAAAAACCATGCTCGAAAAGGCGCGGTTTGTGAAATATTTACAGTGTTTATGGCTGGTAAAGCTGTACCGGCGGTGATATAATATCTCTTGAGCGCGCGGGCAATCGCCCAAGCGCGAAACACCGCCGCGGCCGGAGAGGTGCGCTTATGGAACACATAGAGCTTTTAAGCAGGATCGTAGACGCCGAGCGGCGCGCCCGGCAAATGTCCGAGGACGCTCTGAAAAGGCGCGAGGAGATCCAAAGCGAGCTGGCCCAAAAGACGGCGGGCCTGCGCGAATCCTATTTCGCGCGCGCCGACGCGCGCCTTGAGAAAGTCAGGAAGCGCGAGGAGGCGCTGGCCGCCGAGCGCATCTCGGAGCTTGACCGCGTGTTCGACGGCGACATGGAGGCCATCGAGACCGCTTTCGCGCGCAACAGGGAGGCGTGGGCGGACAAGCTGTTCAAAATGATAGCGGACTAAAAGCGCAACCGGAAGGGAGTCGGCGTTTATGGGCGGAACTCAGGAATACGCCGTTGCCGCCAAGGTGCGCGCCATGTACGGCAAGCGCCTGTCGGCCGAGGACTACCAGCGGATAGCCGCCCTGAACGGCGTTGGCGAGATTGCCGGCTACCTGCGCGTCCACACGTCATACGCGTCCGCTATGGAGGCGGCGTCCTCAGACCGCATAGCCGTCGAAAACGCCGTCAGGGGCCGTCTGCTGGACGAATATTTCCGCATATTAAACTTCATAGGCCGGGACGATATGGCCATCATGCGTTTCTTAATCGCGTCGTCCGAGCTGAGGGAGATAATGCGCTTCATCTGGCTGGCCGAGGCCGGGCAGTCGGACAGATACGTTTATGACATGCCGCCGCACTTCACCCGTTACAGCAAGATAAACTACAGGCTGCTCGGCATGGCGTCCGACTACGAGGGACTGTTAGACGCGCTCGCCGGCACGCCTTATCACGCGGCGCTGAAAAGCCTTGCCGCGCGGCCAAACGGCTGGCCTGAGTTCTCCAAGATCGAGGTGGCCGTGCGGCGGACGTATTTCCGGTGGGCCATGACGGTCATCGACCGCGGCTATAAGGGCGAACGACGGCGCGCGCTGCGCGACGCCGTGGGCTTTGAGGTAGATATGGTCAACATAATGACCATTTTCCGCATACGCAGGCATTTCCCTAAGATGGAGGACGACATGGCGGGCTACCTGCTGCCCGTTTCGTATAAGCTAAAGCCCTCCGTCGTCAAGCGGATGATGGCGGCGTCCGACGAGGCCGCCATGCTCGACGTGCTGCGCGGCGCGGGATACGCGCGCATCTTCACCGGCGAGCTGCTCGACGAGGTGGAGGGCTACTACTACACCGGCATGATAGACTTCTACAGGCGGCGGCTCCGGGACGGCAGACCCTATGTTGTAACGCCCCTCGCCTACCTCTTTCTCAAGCAGCTTGAGATAAAGAACATAATCAAGCTGATAGAATGTGTGCAATACGGCATACCGCCCCAAAAGGCGCAGACCTACCTGTACAGAGTATAAAAGCGAGGGAGGTGAACGCATGGCCGTCATACCCATGAAGCTGGCGACCATTGTCGGGCCGCTTGAGGATTTCGACAATGTGGTGCTGGAGTATATCATTAACCACGAGTTCCATCCCGAGCAGGCGGCGAAAATCTCAAAGCGCATAAAGTTCCTCTACCCGTTTGACTTCGAGAACCCATACGCCGACCTTCTGAGGATGATTTCGGCCACGGCGGACAGGCTCGGCGTGGAGTTGGATTTCCGCGATTACTCCGGGGCCGAGCGCGACTGCGCCGCCCTTGAGGAGTATATACGCTCGCTCGACGCGCGGCACGCCGGGCTGATCGCCGAGCGCGAGTCGCTTGAGCGCCTTATCGACGAGGGCGGGCGCATCATAGACCAGCTCAGTCACATGCGAAACGTAAATATCGAGCTGTCTGAGTTTTTTCAGGTGAAATACTTCAAGTTCCGTTTCGGGTATCTGCCGCGCGAGACATACGACAACCACCTGCCGCTTATAGAGGAGCGCGTGGATGTGTTCTTCTTCCCGACAAGCGTTGAAAAAACGGTCGTATACGGCATGTACATGATGCCGCGCACGGCCATGGAGAGGGTCGATTCGCTGTTCGCGCAGATGCAGTTCACGCGCATACGCCTCTCAAACCGCGTACACGGGAGCAGCGAGCAGGCGCCGGACTATATAAGGCAGGAAAACAGCGAGGCGCAGCTGCGCGCCGCCGCCATAGACGCCGAGTTAGAAGGGCTGCGCGCCGCCGAGGCCCCGGGCCTGCTGGCCGCCTACTCGTATATACGCCTGATGAACGACTCATACAACATACGCCGCTTCGCCGGCCACACGCAGGACAGCTACTACATCCTCGGCTGGGTGCCCGCCGACAAGGCGGAGGCTTTTGCCGGCGGTATCACGGCCTCCAGCCCGGAGAGCGTGATAGTTATCGAGGATCCGCAGAACATAGACGACTTCACGCCGCCGGTCAAGCTCAAAAACAACCGCTTCGCGCGCGCGTTTGAACCCTTTTTGGAGATGTACGGCCTGCCCGCCTACAATGAGCTTGACCCCACGCCGTTTATGGCCCTCACCTACGCGCTGCTGTTCGGGGCCATGTTCGGCGACGTCGGGCAGGGCGCGGTGCTGGCGCTGGGCGGCCTTCTGCTGTGGAAGCTGAAGGGCGCCTGGCTCGCGCGGTGCGTGGGCTACGCGGGCATATGCTCGATCCTGTTCGGGTTCTTCTACGGCAGCGTGTTCGGCAGCGAGGAGCTGCTGCCCTTCGGGTTTAACGTGCTTGAGGGCGCTAACGCCGTCGGTATACTGAGATATTCCATCAACGCCGGCGTGGTCATGATAATAATAGTCATGGCCCTGAACGTGGTCAACGGCGTGCGCCAGCGCG
>WRLW01000142.1 GCA_009777435.1 Oscillospiraceae bacterium
TGACGGTAAGCGATTATTTTGGCATACTGTCGAGGATTATAAGCGACGCTCCGGCGACAATCAAGACGCTGACGCAAATAGCCGGGTCGGCGGGCGACGGCGATACGTACAGACGCCTTACGGAGGCCAGAAGCCTGTTTGAGCGGGCGGGGTGCAGAAGGCTTGTCACCGATATTGACGGTATCCTCTACGCGTATAAGAATGGCAACTATGCGTTTGCCGCGACGTGCGCGAGAACCTTGCTGGATTACTTAAACGAGTTTTATATGCGCACGGTAACGGCAAACAAATCACAGCGCTCGGAAACCATGTCCAGTGTTGACAATATAGACGACCCGGCCGGCAGAAGCGACTCCGTTGCGTTTAGGTACACAACGCTCCAGGTCGCTCTGGAACGGCTCGCCCATGAGGAGGCGACCCGTAAGCTGAGGGTGCTTGCCATCGACGACGCGGCCATTATGCTTAGAACCATATACGGCGTTTTGAGCGGGGAGTATATGGTCTACACGATGTCAAAGCCTACCATGCTTGAAAAGGTCTTGCAGCATGTCGTGCCCGACCTGTTTTTGCTTGACTATAAGATGCCTGAAATCAGCGGCTTTGAGCTTGTCCCGATTATCAGGAGCTTTAAGGAGCATACGACCACCCCGATAGTGTTCTTAACCTCAATGGGTACGGTAGACCATATATCGACCGCCATACTGCTCGGGGCCTGCGACTTTGTTGTGAAGCCGTTCCAGCCGGACGCGCTGCGCGAAAAGATAGCCAAGCATATTGTCAGGAAAAAGCTGTTTTAAGGTCTGAGAGGTAACGGTTACATACCGCCAAGCAGCTTTGCCATAATTTCCTTGGCGCTGTCATAGTCCATCATCATAACGGCGTCCTTAACGTTCTCTATTTCCGCGTTAAGGGCGCCGTCCGTGTTCAGAGCGTCCAAAGCCCCCAGCCCATTGTCGATGGTCTGGAAATCCATATCGTCAAAAGCCGCGGACATTTTATCGAATATAGGCTTCAGGCCCGGTGGGATATTGCCTATCGGGTCGCCGTCCGTGACCTTAAAGGCTTGCTTAAGGCCGGCGCTCAGGGCGTTGAGTTTTTCTAAAAAGGCGGGCATGTTCTGCGCGCAGAAGGCGGCGTCCGGCTTGTCGGCCGCCAGCTCCAGGTCATAGGCCTGAGCCGAAAGCTTTTCCGCGCCTATGTTTGCCAGCGAGCCCTTCATGCCGTGTACCTCGATGGAAAAGCCGTGCATATCATCCGCCGCCAAAAACGCGCGAAGGTTCCTGTCGCACTTTTCGATTTCCTTTATGGTCAGCTTGAGCGATTTTTCGTATACGTCCCGCTGGCCCAATACTCTGTCAAGCCCCGTCTTGATAGAGAGCCCTTCTATGCTTGCAAGGTCGCTCCAGAAGTCGTTTTCGTCCTCGGCGGCGTCGTCACGGGTAAGGCCGCCCGCCCTCATGCGCGCGTCAACGGCCCGGATGCCGATATCCGTGTCGGCGGGCGCGTCGATCAGCTTCTCGGCGGGAAGCCATTGCTTAAGCATACTGTTCAGCGACTGCTTTATGATAGGCTTCATAAGGAAGTCGTTCATGCCGGCGTCCAGCAGCCGTTCCTTCGCGCCGGATATCGCGTTGGCCGTGAGCGCTATGATGGGTGTGCTTATGCCCATTTTGCGGATTATCTGGGTGGCCTGTATGCCGTCCATTTCGGGCATCATCTGATCCATGAATATGATATCATATTTATGCTGGCCGATAAGCTCTATGGCTTCTTTGCCGGACGAGGCCGTGACCGCGTTTATTTTGCACAGCCTCAAAAGACCGCAGGCCACGTTTAGGTTGATGGTGTTGTCGTCCACGACCAATATTTTCGCGTCAGGGGCGCATATAAGCTTTTCGTTGCTGTAGACCTTGGGTATTTTGGCTTCGTCGCCCAAGACCTTAGGGATCATAACATGGAATATCGTGCCGCGGCTGTATATGCTTTCAACCGTTATCTGGCCGCCCATCATTTCAACTAAGCTCTTGGAAATGGAAAGTCCCAGCCCTGTGCCTTTTTTATTGCGGTTTTTTTGTACGTCGGCCTGCGTGAAGGCGTCGAAAAGCGTCGGGATGTCCTTGGCCCTTATGCCGACGCCCGTATCCTCGATATCGAACCTTATGCTCGCGTTTGTGACGTTGATGGTCAGGCGCACATAACCCTCGTCTGTGAATTTTATCGCGTTGCCGAGTATGTTTACCAGCACCTGCCTCAGGCGAACGTCGTCGCCGTAAAGGCAGTTGGGCATTTCTTTGGGGGCGTTGAACTGGTATTCTATATTCTTGGTGTTTATCAAAAACTGCACCATTGAGCTGACATGCTCGACCAGCGCCCTGAAATCGTAATGCGCGGGCGAGAGGTTCAGCTTGCCGGTCTGTATTTTCGAGAGATCCAAAATATCGTTGACTATATCTAACATGACCGTGGCCGATATGTTTATGTCCTCCACATGCCGGGCCTGCTGTCTGGTCAGATCCTCGGAGAGCAGCAGCTCGGACATGCCCAGGATGGCGTTCATAGGCGTGCGGATCTCGTGGGACATATTGGCCAAAAACTGTGACTTCGCCTCGGTCGCTTCCTCGGCGCGCTTTTTGGCGGCCTCCGCCTCCTCGGTCATCTGCTTAAGCTCATGGGTGCGCCGTTCGACCCGCCTTTCAACCATGCTGAGGCTGTCCCGAAGCGTTTGAACCATCTTAAACAGCGCGCGCTGCAAAAGCGCGATCTCATTTTTGTTATTTGAGGTGTCAAGCAGCGCGGCGGGGCTGAAATCCACGTCAAAGTTGCCCGACGAGATTTGCTGCGCGGCGTAGATCAGCTCGCGGATAGGCCGCATGAATCTGTTTATATTGACAAATACGACGGTGACTATCAAAAACGTGCATATAATGCTGATGGCCACCAACAGCGCGAGCGTCCTGTAGACATAAGCGTACAGCGAGCTTTCGGGCGTTTCAATATATATGTAAAAGGTCTCGTTTCCGGTTCCGGGGTTAACGGTGATCGGGTGCAGGGATATCAGCGAGCCGGAGCCGGAGAACGGCGACGCCGCCTGAAAAGCGTATGACCTTCCGTCCCGCATCGCGTCGTGTATGGAGCCGATATCCACAAACGTGAAGTCGGCGAGGCTTTTGGCCACCGCGTCGGGGTAGTCTGAGTAAAGTATCCGCATGTCGCCGGTCAGCAGCATAACCGTATGCTCGCCGGTGATATGTAAATCCTCGAACATGCCGCCGTAAAGAAGCTCCACACCGCAAACGCCGATAATCGAGCCGTTTACGGTTATGGGGACGCTGACCGTGGCGGTATATAAGGCGCTTTCGCCGTCGCCCTGGCTGTAAAGACTCACATAGTCAAAATACGGCTTCCCGGTCGTGAGCGGCACGGAGTACCAAGGGCTTTCGCTTTCTATCCCGTATTCGTCCTCTGAGAGCGTTTTTTCAGTTATGGCGCCGCCGTGCCTTATGTATTCCTTGATGTAATACGCGTCCTCGCCGTAAACGCCTTTATCAAAGACAAACCACGCGTCGTATGCGCTGGGATTCAGGCTTATTATCTCAAACAGAAGGCGGCCGGCCTCGGCGGCCTGCCCGCTTGAGTTCAAGTCCAGCATCCCGAGCGACCGCTGAGCCAGATTCAACATGCCGGCAGTGTATTTGAAGTTGTCCGCCACCGAGCAGGCGGCATATTTGGCGTGTTCCGCGTCGGCCTGCCTTAAGTCGTTCAGCCTGTTTGTAAAAATAGGGGCCGCCGACAGCGCTATTATCAGTGTAAATACAAGCAAAACAGAGGATAAGGTTATGGCTATAATCTTATTGACTGTGGACATCATCCGGATTCTGGAGGTGTTCATCGGCTGTACCTCGCTTTCGGCGGAGTCTCTATAAAACCGCTATTTTACTATTTTATCATGTATCTGCCGCTATGTAAAGAAATTTTCACTCCGCCCGCGCGGCTAAAGACTCACGATATCTGTATAAGCCGTCAAAGAAGCCTATCGTGCTGTCGCTGATATATTGGAAAATCGGATGCCAATGCCAATTATCTTCGCCGGTGTTAACTTCTATAGAAAACATCCTTTCCTGTAAAAGATTGCCGTCGTTATCAAAAGTCTCGGTAAAATCGTCGCTGTATTCGCCTCTTTGCTTATACTGCTCGCTTTGCTCTAAAACAATGCTTATAAGGCTTTCGCGCCATGCGTCGCTTGGCTCTTCGGCAAGTTCATCCAAAAACTTCACGTCGTTTATCATAAATTCATAATAATCAAACCCGAATACTTGAATGGTTTTATCGCCATAAACCGCAATATATTTGTTAGGGTCGCCTGACTCGTGCATATATCGTCCAACTCTTAGAACTACGTTTTCGTATTCACGCCACTTGGCTTTGCTGTATTCGTCCATTCGCGAAACGTGATGTGCGCCGAGCCCCGCCGCAACAAGCAGCATAACCGCGGTTATCAGCGATA
>WRLW01000143.1 GCA_009777435.1 Oscillospiraceae bacterium
ACATCCGGCGCCACCGCACCGAATATTTCGGCGGTTACGGGCGTAGATAAAGATACCGTTATATACGCGGTTTGGCGCGAAGCCGTCAATACCATTACGGTTACGGCCACGCTGGACGGCGCGGAGGACGGCTCCAAAGTCTTTACGCTCAGACGCAAAGGCGCCGATTCACCGATAAGCGCCAACACCGACGGCAGCTTTTCCGTGACGGACGGCGACTATGAGGTTTTGGACGAAAACGGCGACGTGGTATCCGAGGTGACGGCCGACGGCGGTAATGAAAGCGTCACTGTCGAGTATTTCACAGTAACATTCGACACACAGGGCGGCAGCGGTGTCTCCGCTCAAATTGTACGCAAAGGCGAAAAGGCGAAGCCGCCCGCTCCCGCCACGGCCAAAGAAGGCTATAACTTCTACGGATGGTTCACGGAGCAAGAGGACGGAGCAGCCTTTGATTTCAACGCGCCGATAACAGACACGACAACCGTATACGCGCAGTGGGGACTGACGCCGCCGCCGCCGGACACGACCCCGCCGACAGGCGAGATAAAGATAAGAACAAATCCCTTCACCAGTTTCCTCAACACCATCACCTTCGGCCTGTTTTTCAAGAACACGGCGAATGTGAGCATAACGGCGACCGACGACTCCGGCGAGCCTGTTACAATCCAATACGCGCTTGCTACTGAGGCGTTTGCCGACAGCGCCGCAGCCGAGGCCGCCGCTTGGACGGCTTATCCGCCCGCCGGATTCAGCATGAATCCGGGCGATAAGTATATAGTATACGCCAAGCTGACCGACACCTCCGGCAATACCGTTATAATCAACACTCAGGGCGCGGTCGTGTTTGAGGACAGCGAGCCGAGCGTCAGCAAAGACTACGAAAGAGGCTCCGCCGACTTGCCGGTAAGCGTCGCCATGAACGGAAACACCGTGAAGGGAATCACGCGCGGCGGCCAAACCCTGACGGAGGGAGTGCATTACACGACCGACGCCGACGAGATTATCTTCAGCAAAACCTATTTAGATACCCTTACCGACGGGGACGAGGTATTTACCGTCACATATTACCCGCAGGGCGTGACCGCCGAGCCGATACCGGTGGCTGACACCGACGCCATCGGGACGACGGAAATCACCGTTAGCATCACCACTCCCCCGCCGCCGACCTATACGGTCTCCGGGCTGGTTGTAGACGAAAACGACGATCCGATACCGGGCGTCGAGGTGGAAATCTACAAGGGAAACAATAAGATTGACGATACGGTAACGGACAGCGCCGGGTATTTTGAGATTACGGACGTCCCCGCCGATGTATACAATCTTGTCCTCACACACCCGGCCGGTCAGCCCATCAGAACAAAAAAGATAATCGTAGACAGAGACATCAGCTTTACAACCCCACCGATTGTTATGCACGGGATTCTCAGCACGCTTATAAATATCGACGGCGACCTGCCTATATCGGCCGGCGACCTCGACGCCATGCTGAACCCGACGGCTGAATTCAAAACCTCTCAGGACGACGATGTTACCCTCACGCTTGCGGACATCATGTGGTTTGATGCCGACGCCGGCGCGTTAAGGGTGGCGCTCTACGCGCACAGCTTCAACGAGGACGATAATCACAACACGGATAAACAAGCCGCGGTAGACGGGCTTAAAGATCTGGCGCGGCAGGATGACAAGGAAATTTTCCTCTGGCTGAACGTGTGGGTGAATAAGTACCTGTTTGAGAATGTCGATGATTATATTAGCGCAAACGATATCTATAATTCCTCACCCAACTATAAGGAACCCGGATATGACGCCCCCGACGTTAACGGCTACTGGGAGTGGTATTCGCTGACCCTTCTGCCCGAACTTATCAGAATCCATATACCGCTCGCCGGAACCGACCTCAGCGGGGAACAAAACCTCGCGGTATACCGCCGGCACAAAGGCGAATTTCAAGTGCTGCCCGCCGACACCGGAGAGGAATATTACGAGCATAACACCACCGACGACTCAATTACTCTATTCGTAAAACTGTTCAGCGAATACGCCATAGCGAAGCCCGCCGCAGGCGGGCTGGCGCAGACGATTGCCATTGCGAATCCGGGTGCTAAAACCTTCGGCGACCCGCCGTTTACCCTGACCCTCAGCGACGCGGGCAGCGGCACGGGTTCGGTCACATATATGCTGGATCCCAGTTATACCGGTACGCAGGCGGGCACGGTATCTCCCGCCGGGGTGGTCACCATCACCGGCGAGGGCAAAATACATATCATAGCGGTCAAAGAGGCTTGCGGTACATACAGCGAAGCCGTATCCCCGACGCTTACCATAACGGTGACGCCAAAGCCGCCCGCGACGCCTGAGTCGCCGCCCGGGCCCGCGCCTTGGCCGGAAGCCGGTGAAACGTCCTATACGCCGCCCGCGGGAACGCCCGCTTCCCCGCCCGTAACGCCGGCAACGCCTGAACCGGCGCCTGAGCAGACACCGGAGCCGGACGCTATACCAGAAGCTCCGGCTGAGGAAGCCCCGGACGCGATACCTGAGTCGCCGCCCGGCCCCGCGCCTTTGCCGGAACCGGAACCGGTTGACGATGTTTTGCCCGGCCCCGAAAGGTCAGTCTCAAATCCTCAGACCGGCGACACCGGCGTGACCTTATGGCTATGGCTTGGCGCGATTTCTTTCTTGATGGCCGCGGCTATCTTGATTGGATTAAAGAAAAAAGAATAAGGAGGACTCCACCACATGCTAAAACGTTTACTGCTTATCTGCATGGCAATCCTGCTGCTCTCGGCGCCTCTGGCGCTCATCCCGGCCGTCGCCGCCGGCGAAGGCGAAAAAGAGCTTTACAATTTCACCTTCGACAGCGAAGCGGCACACGGCGCGTATTTCGCCGCGGGCAACGCCCATTCCATAGAGTGGCTGAGCGGCCCCGGCGTCGGTTACGGCGACGACAACGCCCTCAAGGTGACTCACACCGAGGGCATGACCTATAACAGCGCCGAAAACGCCGTCCGGCTCACCCTCCCCGAACCCCTTCCGGGCGGAGGCGTCTACCGGATTGTCGCCCGGGTGTACGCCGCGTTGGACGAAAACCCGGATAAGGATACGCTCACCGGCCCCGGCTTTGTAATCAACGAGGATTACCCCGGCGCGCAGGGCGTGTCTAAGTTCCCGCCCAATTTTGGAACGCTGCCTTTTGACGAATGGAAGGAAATCGACGTCACGCTCCCCATGCATGAAGCGCCGATAAACACCTTGGATTTCCGCATAGTTATCAACGACGCCCCCAAGCACCCCGACGTATGGTATTGGGACAATATAGAAATATATCAGGTGGGCGATCTGGAGGACGTGACCGTCCCCGAATGGGATCTCACGCTGGCGCCCATGCACGAGGAGTTTGGGGATTATTTCCTTTTTGGCAACATTATGGATCCCCATCATCTCGCGGATCCCCAAAACGCCGAGATGTTCGAGCGTTACTACAACGCGCTCACCGGTGAAAACTGCATGAAGCCGATCCAATTAGCCCCCGAGAAAGATAACTATGTTTTCGGCGGCGCCGACAGGCTGGTTGACTGGGGCTTGGAAAAAGGCATGTTTGTCCACGGGCACGCGCTTGTATGGCACGCCCAATCTCCGCAATGGTTAAATATGGATTCGGATGAGAAGCCGCTCACCCGCGCGGAAGCTAAGGCTAATATGGAGAGCTTCGTCTCTGCTGTAGGCGGGCATTTCAGCGGCAGGGTAGGCTCATGGGACGTGGTAAACGAGGCTTTTACGTCCAGCGTACCGGAAAACTTCACGGATTGGCGTGATTGCTTGCGCAGAGACTCCCCGTGGTACAGAGCCTACGCGAACGGCGCCGATGCGGACGAGCACCCCGCGGACTACATATACGACGCGTTTGTATTCGCGCGGTTAGCCGACCCCGTCGCGACCCTCTTTTATCTTGACTTCAACGAAGAAGAGGCCGGCAAGCGCGAGGCCATGGCTCAAATGACCGAGGAACTGAACGAGCAATGGAAAAGCGACCCGCGCAACACCCAGCCGGATCGGCTTCTGATCGACGGTCTCGGCTTACAGGCGCATTACTGGGCCGACAATATCAAAGCCTCGGACGTAGAGGCGACCATCCAGCGCTTTATCAGGACAGGCGCGCGGCTCAGCATATCCGAACTCGACATCCCCTTAGGGTCATACGGCACGTTCCAAACGCGCACCGAACCGCCCACCGAAAGCGAGCTTCAGCATCAGGCGGAGCTGTACCGCCAGTTGTTTGATGTGTTTATTAAATACGCCGACTCCATAGAACGCGTCACAGTCTGGGGCCTTGCCGACAGCATGAGCTGGCGCGGCACGGGCCATCCCGTACTCTTTAACGTACGTCTCGCGCCCAAGCCCGCTTTCTGGTCTGTCATGGAAGCCGCGGCTAACTTATCCGCTACCGTACCCGAACCCACTCCGCCCCCCGCCGCCACGCCCACCACGCCCA
>WRLW01000144.1 GCA_009777435.1 Oscillospiraceae bacterium
ACCCGAACACCTTTTCAAGGATACGCCCGACGGCGCGGTCAAGAACGGCTTCATCCAGCGTCCCGTTTTTGACGGCGGCGGCGATATGCGCGTCCGTGTCGCCCCCGGAGTAGGGCATTTCAAGCTCAAGCCCCGCTTCGAGAGCCTTCGCGCGGTCGCTGACCGCCCCCCAGTCGCTCATCACAAAACCGTCGAAGCCCCACTCGCCGCGCAGTATGCCGGTCAGCAGCTCCGGGTGTTCCGACGCGTGCAGGCCGTTCAGTCGGTTATACGAGCACATGAGCGTCCAAGGCCTGGCGCGTTTGACCACGGTTTCAAACGCGGCGAGGTATATCTCGCGCAGCGTGCGCTCGTCGATCTCCGCCGAAACCGTAAGACGGCGGCACTCCTGATTGTTGGCCGCGTAGTGTTTAAGGCTTGTGCCGACGTTTCTGCTCTGTACGCCCTCGACATAAGCGCAGGCAAGCTCGCCCGCCAGATACGGATCCTCGGAGATGTACTCAAAATTGCGCCCGCACAGCGGCGAACGCTTTATGTTGATGGCCGGCCCAAGCAGTATGCTTACATCCTCCGCCCTGCATTCATCGCCGAGCGCCTCGCCGACGCTTCTCATCAGATCGCGGTCGAACGACGACGCCGACGCGCACGCCGACGGGAAGCATACCGCCGGTATGCTGGTGTCGGGGTGGTTCGCGCGGTCGTTCTGCTTGCGCAGCCCGTGCGGGCCGTCGGACATCATCACAGGCGGTATGCCGAGCCGTTCCACACCCTTGGTGTGCCACCAGCCGCTGCCGGAGCAAATCCCCGCCTTTTCCTCCAGTGTCATTTGCTTTACTAAGCTCCCGATATCGCGCTTCATAAACACTCCTCCTCTTTACGCGTTTTTATTCCTGTCTCTCCATGGCCGTCGCGCCGCCCGGCAGCACAAAGTCGGCGGAGGACACCCGGGCGTTTTCAAGGACGCTCATTTCAAACGCCCACACAGGGCTTCCGTTCCGGTAAGCCCGCGCGCTTATCAGCAGCCCGGTCGCCATATCCACCATATATTCAACGTCATAGCCGGTTTCGCCGTCCGGCCACGCGGCGCGTATATTGACGCACGGTTTGCCGTCAACCACCTCGTAGCCCGCCTCGGAGATATCGCCCGCTTCGAGCGACAGCACGTCCTCATAGGTGGGCATAAAGGCGGACGCGTCGCCGGAAAAGCCGCCCGTCGCGAGTGAGTTGAGCGCCGAGCCGGGCGTTGCGTCCCAGAAAAACGTGATGGCCGGCCCCATGACCTCGGTGCGGACGAGTTCGCCGTCGCCGCCGAGATATTCGGTCTTTTGGTATCCGTCCAGAACGGTCAGCCGCTGAGTTTTTGTGTAAGACGAGCCGCCGGCGTATACGTCTAAGGAACAAACGGCCTTGTAGCCGGACAGCCTGGCCAGGTCGGCCACTATGGTCCTTACGTTTTCGCGCGTAATCTCAAGCTCGCCCGACGCCTGTGGAGACGGCGCGCCGGCAAAGGGCGGCCACGCTGTCTCAGGCGCGCCGTGCCCCGACATATCGGGCGGAAGCTTTATTTCGACCGGCTGTCTGCCGCCGCTGATAAAGATTATAAAAAACAGCAGCAAAAGGAGGGCCGTGCCGGCGGCGGCGGCCGTAGCCAATATACTTGTCTGTCTTTGATTCATGCGATCATCCCGATATAAAGTCGTCCGGCTTTTGGCCGCGCAGCCCGAAATGCCATAGTATAGCGTCGCGTATGCGCTCCGAGGCCCTGCCGTCGCCATAAGGGTTTGCCGCGCGCGCCATGCGCTCATACTCGGCGCGGTCGGTGAGCAGGGCCAGCGCGTCGCCGCGCACGCGTTCGCGCGACACGCCGCTGAGCTTCACCGTGCCCGCGGCCACGGCCTCGGGGCGCTCGGTCTCGCGGCGCAGCACCAAAACGGGTTTCCCAAGCGCGGGCGCCTCCTCCTGCAAGCCGCCCGAATCGGTCATGACAAGCTCGCAGCGCGCCATCAGGTTGTGCATATCCGTTACCGGCAGAGGTTCGACCAACCGCGCGCGCGGATGCCCGCCCAGCACGCCGTATACCGCCGCGCGTACGACCGGGCTGAGGTGTACCGGCAGAATAAGGCTCACGTCCGGGCAGGCGTCGAGAATGTCGGCAAAAGCGTGAAGGATATCGTCCATAGCCTGCCCGTAATTCTCGCGCCGGTGAAGGGTGGCCAATATAAAGCGCTCAGGCAGCGGCGCTAACCCCCGCGTCTCAAACTCGTAATCGCGGACGACGGTCAGGCCGAGAGCGTCGATAACCGTGTTGCCCGTGACGAAAATACCCTCGGAAATCCCCTCGCTTAACAGATTGCCCCGGTTTGACGCGGTTGGGCAGAAATGCAGCGCGGCCAGACGCGCGGTCATCGAGCGGTTCATCTCCTCGGGGAAGGGCGAATAGCGGTCGCCCGTGCGCAGGCCGGCCTCCACATGCCCGACGGGTATCTTATTGTAAAACGCGGCAAGCGCCGCCGCGAAGGTGGTGGACGTGTCGCCGTGTACCAGCGCCATATCCGGCCTTTCACTCGCCAGCACGCCGTCCAGCCCGCACAGGGCGCGCGAGGTTATATGCGGAAGCGTTTGGTTTTCGGCCATAATATCTAAGTCGCGGTCGGGCGTTATGCCAAACTGCCTGAGCGGCACGTCGAGCATATGGCGGTGCTGGCCGGTCACGCAGCACAGCGCCTCGACGTCGCCGCAGGCGCGCAAAACGCGGATCAGCGGCGCCATCTTCACGGCCTCCGGGCGCGTGCCGAATATGGTCATGATCTTAATCATCGCGTTCTTCGCTTTCACCGTTATTTGCCGCGTCCCCTGAACCGTCAGGCGCATTATCGTCCCCCGCGCCGTCCGGCCCGTCCGGGGGCCGCGAGCTGCCCGGCGGCATGGATACGCGCAGGCCGACGCCCAGCGCGATCAGTGCGGCGACCAGCAGGATGATGGCCTTTATCTCGCCGGCCGTGGTCAGCATGACGGCGGTCATGCCCAATACGGCAGACATGGCGTAAAGTATGGCGACCGCCTGCTTCTGGGTGAATCCCATATCCATCAGGCGGTGGTGTACGTGGCTGCGGTCGGGGCTCATGGGGTTTCTGCCCTTTGACAGCCTGCGCACAATGGCGGCGGCCGTGTCAAAAATAGGCAGGGCGAGTACCAGAAAGGGCACGGCGAACGAAATCAGCGCGTAGAACTTAAACAGGCCTAATATGGACGACGTGGCGAGTATATATCCCAAAAACAGCGCGCCGGTGTCTCCCATGAACATCTTGGCCGGGTTGAGGTTATAAGGCATAAAGCCGACGCACGCGCCGGCCAGCGCGGCCATGAGTATGGCCACGTCCGGTATCATCAGCGCGACGGCTATAATAAGCATGGACAGCGACGCTATCGACGACACGCCCACGGCCAGCCCGTCAAGCCCGTCGATAAGATTAACCGAGTTTGTTATAAGCACGATCCACACGACGGTCACGGGCACCGACCACGCGCCCAGCTCAAAATAAGGCGGCGCGCCGTCCCGGAAGAAGAATCTGGGGTCGGAAAGCGTCTGTATTACCACACCGGCCATTGCCGGCACAAGGGCCGCCGTTATCTGGCCGATCAGCTTTATCCACGCCTTGAGGTGCGCGATATCGTCCAAAACGCCCAGCATCACTATGATTATCGCGCCGATCATAACCCCGCGTATCTGCGGCCCCAAATCGTTGAATATAAGTACCGCCGCCAGAAACCCAAGGAAAATCGCGAGCCCGCCGAGCCGCGTTATCGGTTTTTTGTGTACGCGGCGTTCGTCGCCGGGCACATCGACGGCGCCCACCATCCTCGCGAAACGCTTTACCAAAGGCGACGCGCCGAACGATACTATCCCGGCCACCGCAAACGCGAGTACGACGTAGACCATCACCTGGGTATTTACCGTGTCCTGCAAATAACCATCTCCCCCAATAAACCGCTCCTAAACGCCGTAAAACCCCATCGCGTCCTTTACCCGGCTCAGCACGCCCGACGCGATATCCGACGCGCGGCCCGCGCCCAGACGCATAAACGCGTCGAGCCGCTCCCTGTCGGCCATCAGCGCGGCGGCTTTTTCACGCACCGGCGACAGCATGGCGTCAACCGCCTCGCCGACAGCGGGCTTGAACACGCCGTAGCCCTGCCCCTCAAACTCGCGCTCTATCTCTTCAAAGCTTTTCCCGGTCGCCGCGTTATATAATGTCATCAAATTTGAAACGCCCGGCTTGGCCTGCGGGTCGTAGCGCACGCACGGCTCGGAGTCCGTGACCGCGCGCTTGCATTTTTTCATGATCTCATCCTTGCCGTCCATGATAAAAATGACGGCGTTGGGGTTGGCGTCGGATTTG
>WRLW01000145.1 GCA_009777435.1 Oscillospiraceae bacterium
TGTATAACGTCGGCCTCAAGCGACACATACGAGCGCTGCTCGGTCTGGCGAATGTTGTCGAGTATGGTGTTTTCGAGATTGGGGTCGAGCGTTATGACATGGGCCTTGCGGTCGGGCACGAATTTCCCCGTGATGGTGCGCTTTAACGCCTGCCTGACGTATTCGGTCAGCATGTCGGGGTCGCGCGTCACGCCGCCGTAGTCCCCCATTGTCTCTATTATTGTACCCATGTCGCGTATAGATACGTCCTCTTTGAGCAGATTGGACAGCACCTTCTGCACCTCGCCGAGCGAGAACAGCTTGGGCACCACCTCGTCTACCAGCGACGGCTGCGACTGCTTGAGGTTGTCCACCAGCACCTGCACCTGCTGGCGGCCCAGCAGCTCGTGCGCGTGGCGGCGTATGATTTCGGTCAGATGCGTCGCGATGACCGACGGCGGATCCACGATGGTATAGCCCAGCAGCTCCGCGCGGTCGCGGCGGCGGTCGTTTATCCATTTCGCGGGCAGCCCGAACGCCGGCTCCATGGTCTCTATGCCCTCTATGTCCTCGCTGATGTCGCCGGGGTTCATGGCAAGGAAGTGGTCGAGCATGATCTCGCCGGACGCCACCTCCGAGCCTTTGATTTTTATCATATACTGGTTGGACGCGAACTGGATATTGTCGCGCAGCCTTATGACCGGCACTATAAGCCCGAGGTCTATGGCGCACTGGCGCCTTATCATAACAACGCGGTCGAGCAGGTCGCCGCCCTGCGAGGCGTCGGCGAGCGGTATGATACCATAGCCGAACTCAAGCTCGATGGGATCCACCGACAGCAGAGACACCACGTTTTCGGGCTTTCGTATCTCCTCGGCCTGCTGCTGCACCTGCGGCACGTCCTCCTGCTCGTCGGCCTTGGCCATGCCGCGGCGTATGACCATGGCCAGCGCGAACATGGAGAGCGCCAGCATGAACATAACGGGCTTGTTCATGCCGGGTATCATCGCCATGACGGCGATGACGCCGCCCACGATCATAAAGATGGCCGGGCGGTTCGACATCTGCCTGAACAGATCCTGTCCGAGCGAGTCCTCGGCGTTGGCCTTGGTGACCGTTATGCCCATCGAGGTTGAAATAAGCAGCGAGGGTATCTGGCCGGCAAGGCCGTCGCCTATGGTGGCGACCACATATATGGCGGCCGCCGCCGCCATGTCCATAGCGAAGAACATCACGCCGACAATAAGGCCGCCGACAATGTTGGTCAGCGTCGCTATTATGCCGAAGATGGCGTCGCCCTTTACGAATTTCGACGCGCCGTCCATAGCCCCGAAGAAGTCCGATTCCCGCTGCACGTCGGTGCGGCGGCGGCGGGCGGTCTCCTCGTCGATCATGCCGGCGTTAAGGTCGGCGTCGATGGCCATCTGCTTGCCGGGCATGGCGTCTAAGGTGAACCGCGCGGCCACCTCCGCGACGCGCTCCGCGCCCTTGGTGATGACCAAAAAGTTTACCAGAAAGATAAGGATATACATAACCACGCCGACCACCATGCCGAGCATACCGCCGCCTGTGACAAACGTGCCGAACGTGCGGATAAGGCTGCCCGCGTCGCCGCCGTTGAGCAGTATGGCGCGCGTCGTGCCGACGTTCAGCCCTATGCGGAAGATGGTGGTGAACAGCAGCAGGGACGGGAATGTGGAGAAATCAAGGGTGCGCTTCGCGTTGGTGGTTATCAGCAGCACCATGACCGAAAGCGCGATATTGGCGGACAGCAGCAGGTCTATAAGCCACGGCGGCAGCGGGATGATGATCATAAGCACCACGAGCACAAGCGTCAGCGAAAACGCGTAATCGCCCGCCTTCATGGTTCTCATGGAGCCACCTCCCCGTTCGCGCGCGTACTATATCTATATTATTATAAACCCGTATGAGCAAAATGTAAAGACCTTTGCCCGCCTCCTCGCGCGTCCCTATTTGTAATACCCCGTCACGCCGTTTTTGTCCATCCACGTTTTTTTGCTGTCCATCAGTATTTGCAGGTCGGGGTCGCGCGGGCGGCCGATGGCCGTCAGCAGCTCCTGAACGTCGTAAAGGTCGTTGTAGGTCATAAACGGGTAGTCGATAAGGCCCATCGAGCCGTCGGGCATATAGGCGTATTCAAGGCTGCCGCTCTCCATTATCCACCTGTCGCGCGTCAGCTTGACGCCGCGCAGCAGCCTGTCGGCAAAGTCAAGGTAGCGCCGGCGGCGCGTAGCCTGATAAGCGCGCAGCAGGGTCTTTATCTCCTGAAGCTGGTGGTTGAGCGAGCTGTGTACCCTGCCGTAATCGCCGTCCGGCCAGTAGTAGTCCTCCACTAACCAGCCGACGGCGCCGCCGGCGCCCCTGAACTCATAGTTGCGCCGGCCCGCGAGCCATATAAGAAAATCGGCCTGCCGCAGCGCGGCGTCGCTGAAGCGCGCGTCGCCGTAGCGCCGGGCGGCGTCGAACAGCGCGTAGGTGAAGTCGTTGTTAAAGCGCGTGTCGTAAAAGCCCGCGCCTATGCCGTAGTCGTCATAGAGCCATTCGCTTCTCGGCTCGGTGGGCCAGAAGCCCTGTTGGTTCTGCAGCTCTATCAGCGTGTCGCACATCGCCCAGCCGAGCGCCTCGGACGCCCGCGAGCCGCCTGTGCGCACAAACGCGTTGGTCAGCCACGCCGCCGGGTTGCGGAAGAACATGGCTTCGGAAGTCGGGGTATATGTGCTGGGCGACGCGCTGTAAAAGCCGTCGTAGCACCAGCGCTGGGTGTCCACGCGCACATACGACGCCCAGAGCCGCTCGGCGGCGTCCGTCCACTCTATGAGCGGGCTGTCGGACTGGAGCGCCCAAACGTCGCCTATCAGCCCGGCCGTCTGCGCGAACCTCATGGTCAGCTCGATCCGGCCGTCCTCTTTCGCGGAGGCCGTGATTCTCCGGCGCGGCATGTCCTCAAGCGACGCGTTTTCAAAAGGCTTATATGAATACGGCTGCGAGAGTATCATATAATACCGGTCGGTCTCGATAAACAGCAGCGAGTCGGGCAGCGCGCCGTCAAGCGGCCGGACGCGCCAGAGCTCCGCTCCGGCGTCATACCAGCGCACGGTTCCCGACCCGCCGGGTATGCTTATGGCGGTTATATAATCCGCGGCGCGCGTGGTTTTGAAGCTGAAACGGCGGAACCACGCGAATTCGCCGCCGTCGAACACGACGTTTTTCTGGGTTAGCCCGGCAAGCTCGTTTGAGCTTTCGGTCACGGTCACTTGCGCGTACGCCCGCGCGGAGGCCTCGGCGGCGAGGCTCATATCCTTGGGCGCGGGCGACAGCGCGAGCGCGGCCGCGAGAATGACGGACAGCATATATAACACCACTTTCCGACCGGCGGTCTTATTATCTTGTCCTATTATTCATTATTTACGGCCGTTTGTCAAATCCGGCGTCATTCGCCGGGCGAGCGCCCTTTGCCGTGCTTGTTCGCGCTGCAGTCGCGCGCGCCCGACAGCGCGAAGTAGCCGCATGTAATAAAGCCGCCGAACGTCCCTATGACCGCGATGGCCACGTCGGACAGCGTTTCCCTGCCGAACCACGCCAGCACAAAGTTGCCCAGCAGAACGGCTGTGGTCAGCGCCATCGCGAACAGGCATATCTTTTTTGAAAACTGCATATCCTCTTTCCACCTCCCCGCCGCTTGCCCCTCGCGGCCCTGCCGCCTAATACCCCAGCGCCTTCCATGTGGCGGGGCCGCATGAGCCGTCCGCCGCTAAGCCTCTGGCCTTCTGGAACAGCCGCAGCGTCTTGTCGGTGACGGCGCCGAACGAGCCGTCGGCCGCGACTATGAAGCCCGCTCTGGTGAGCGCCGTCTGGAGCGTCTTGACATCACAGCCGCGCGCGCCGCGTTTCAAAACGGGCATCCGGCGCGCCGTCTCGGTTATCACGCCGCCCGGCGGCTTGTCCCACGACGCTTTGAAGGCTTCGGGCGCGCCGTACAGCCGCTTGAGGGACGCCGTGCCGTTACCCGGCAGGAATTTAGGCAGCTCAAGGTGCGGCTTGTCCTTAAACGACTTGAAGTCGCCGCCCCAGAACAGGCCGGCGCGTTTGCCCGCGGCCCCGCATTTTGAGAAAAAGCCGTCGCCGTCGTCATATTCCCTGC
Source organism: Oscillospiraceae bacterium (assembly GCA_009777435.1). Lineage (GTDB taxonomy): Bacteria > Bacillota > Clostridia > Oscillospirales > UBA929 > WRMG01. Next base: position 4,142 of record WRLW01000145.1, read on the forward strand.
CCCTCACGTTGCGGCAGAAGTCAAACGCGACGCCCCACTGGTGCGGCGACTGGTAATCGGCGCCCCTGCAATTTGTGACAATCCTGCCCGGCGCGGTTCTGCCCTGCGCGTAAAGCGCGTCCTGCTCGGCGGCGGTGCGCCATGTCTCGGTGATAAGCGCGTTAAGGCCGGCGGCCTTACATTCGGCGGTAAAGCGCGCGGCGGCGGCCTGAAGCTCGGGATGCAGCAATTCGACGCCTCTCATAATATCAGCCCT
>WRLW01000146.1 GCA_009777435.1 Oscillospiraceae bacterium
GCTCGGTATAAGGGTGATCGGAGAGGAGGAGTTCGAGGCGATGGTATCCATCACCTGAGCTTGATATTCGCCTCGAAGAACGTGACCGCGCATCCTTCCATGCGCACGCGGTCGCCAAGCAGCTCTATATATAAAATTCCGCGCCGCTTCGACGCCTGGAGCGCGACGAAAGAGTTTTTGTCCAGCTTTTTGGCCCAATACGGCGCGAGTACGCAATGGGCCGAGCCGGTAACGGGATCCTCGTCTATCCCGACCTGCGGCGCGAAAAAACGTGACACGAAGTCGTATTCGTTTCCCTTCGCGGTCACGATGACGGCGCGGCCCGGCATGTGTTTCAGCTTGGACATGTTGGGCCACATGTTTTTTAGGGTTTCAACATCGGCTACCTCAACAAGGAAATCAAACTTGCTGCGCCCTACATAGACCGCCTGAACGCCAAGCGCGTCAAGCAGCTCGGCGGGCGGCTCGACGGCCTGTTCGGGCTTGGTCGGAAAATCGATGACCACCCTGCCGCCGCTCCCGCGCGCCGGCAAAACGCCGCATTTTGTATGGAACTCAATGGCGCGGCCGCCCTGCACGACGCCGCGCTCCCACATAACGTGCGCCGCGGCCAACGTGGCGTGGCCGCACAGCTCGACCTCGACCTGCGGCGTGAACGAGCGCAGATGGTATACGCCGCCCTCGTTTCTGACAAACGCCGTTTCGGACAGGTTCATCTCCATAGCGATGCTCTGCATATCCTGATCGGACAGCATACCCTCCACAAAGCAGACGCACGCGGGATTGCCACGGAACAGCGCGTCGGTAAACGCGTCAACATGATATATTTTCATAGTCGGCCATCCATTCTTATGTACGCTCGGCGTGCCTTTATGGTTCACACCATATCATTATTGCACAAAAAAGACAAGCGTTATTTGTCAAATTATGCAGCTTCAATTATTTTTTCAGATAATCGTAAGAAAAACAAAGAGTTATTTGTAAGATAACGGGTTTATTATAGAAATCGGATTGAGCCTATAAAGCATGGAAGGGCGGGAACGGATTGAACGCAAACCGCGTGCTGGTGGTGGACGACGACCGCGAGATCGTAAAGGCTATCATGCTGCTGCTCGAAAACGAGGGCATAGACTCCGCGGCGGCTTACGACGGCGACGGCGCGCTCGCGGCGCTGGACGCCGACAGGGGAATCAGCCTGATCATACTCGACATCATGATGCCCGGCATGGACGGGCTGTCGGCCACGCTCAGGATACGCCGTGAACGCAACATACCCATACTGCTGCTCTCGGCAAAGTCGGAGTACAGCGACAAGGTGCTGGGGCTGAGTATGGGCGCGGACGACTATGTAGCCAAGCCGTTCCACCCGCAGGAGCTGATGGCGCGTGTGAAGTCGCTTCTGAGACGCTACAACGAGCTGGGCGACCGCAACGCGTCGGACAGCGGCAAGACGCTGACCAACGGAGACCTGTGCTACGACACCGGCACGCGCCAGCTGACAGTCTCCGGCGCCTCGGTGCGCCTCACGGCCACCGAGACAAAGCTGGTCGAGCTGCTGATGAGGTATCCGGGGCGCGTGTTCCCCGCCGAGGAAATCTATGAGCGCGTGTGGGATGAAGCGGCTTACGGCGTGGAGAACACGGTTATGGTACATATCCGCCGAATCCGCGAGAAGATAGAGGCCAATCCAAAGGAGCCAAAATACTTAAAGGTGGTGTGGGGCATTGGATACAAAATTGAAAAGTTCTAAGCTCGTTCGGGGCTGGTTAGCGCGGTATTTGCTGTATGTTCTCATTTTTGAGATTATCATTGCGCTGGGGTGGGTGTCAGGAACCAATGTCAGCATGAGGGAATTGATGCTGGATTTGAATCCCGCGCGGCCCGCGTCGTACAGCACGTTTGTGCAGGAGGGGGCCGTATCCCTGTTTGAAAGGTTTAAGGTCTTTACGGCAAACGACCACGACATCGCGATAAAGCGTTTATTTGGCGAGGATGAAAGCGACGTCCTGTATTACTCGAAAAACATGGTCACAGGCAAGGAATTCACCAATATGCCCGATTGGGACGGCGATATGCCGCCCGGAGAATTCTCGCTGATATTTTACTCATACGGCGACGTTAACGAATACTACAAAGGCGACGACAGATTCTACAGGAGTATCGACTACTACCCGGATTCCACGATTGTCGCCTATATGTGGGTAAGCGGCTCGCTTGACGCGGCCGGGCATAGCTCGATTTTTGCCAACGCGGCCCGGGCGCTGATCTATTACCGCTTGACTTGCTGCGGCGTCGTGGCGGCGCTTATGTTTTTGCTGATCGCCTCCATAGCCTCGCGCAAGTCGAAAAAGGCCGCCGACCGCCGCGTGGCGGGCGTTACGCGCCGCGTGTGGATAGAATTCAAGCTGCTCACAGCGTTTGTTTTTGCGGCGCTTGCCGTTGGTATTCTGACGGACATATCGTCTTTTGACACGATGTATATCGTGCTTGGGATGTTTATGCCCTTCGCTCTGCTCTGGCTGTCCATATGCGCGGCGGATTTCAGGCACAACAAAAGCGGGATATTCCGGCACAACTCGATATCGTTTGTGGTGGGCATGTGGCGGCGCTTCATAAACAAGGCCGCTTATCAAAAACGGCTGTGGCTGGAATTCTTTGTGATATTTTTTATTGAAGTCACGTTGCTTGCCGCCGCCATGCTTTGCTTCATTGAGATCGATTTTGTTATCGTGGGCATATTTCTGCTGTGCGTCTTTGCGGGCGTGATGATTCCGCACGCGCGCCGCTGCAAGCGTTACGTCGGCGACTTGGGGCGGCTGGAGAAGTTCGCGTCCGAGCTGAAGGGCGGGCGCTTGGAACACAGGTTAGACGCCGATGAAAACGCGCTGCTGTACCCGGTTCTGAGCAGTGTGAGCGGCATCTACGACGGCTTCGCGGCCGCGCTGCGCGCGGCCACCAAATCCGAGCGTATGCGCGCGGAGCTGGTAACGAATGTATCACACGACCTTAAAACGCCGCTGACCTCGATAATCAGCTATGTCGAGCTGCTGCGCCGGATGGAGCTGCCGGACGAGGCCAAAAGCCACGTCGAGGTACTCTCGTCGAAGTCGGAACGGCTGAAAGTCCTGATACAAGACCTGTTTGAGCTTGCCAAGACGGCCGGCGGCGAGACCGAGCTGCTCCTTGAGACTCTGGATTTCGCGCGTCTTACCGAACAAACGCTGTCTGACGCCGACGCGGACGAGCATATATTCCGTGTCAGCCTGTCGGACAGGCCGCTGTGGATAACGGGCGACGGCGCAAAGCTCAGCCGCGTTTTGCAAAATCTGTTCGACAACGCGAAAAAATACGCGATGCCCGGCACCCGCGTCTATGTCGGCGCGCGGCGTGAGAAGGACAGGGTGGCGTTTGAGATAAAGAATGTCGCGGGGTATGAGATGGCCTTTGATCCCGGCGAGGTGGCGGAGCGTTTCGTGCGCGGCGACGCGTCGCGCAATACCGAAGGCTCGGGGTTGGGTCTGGCCATAGCGCGCGGCTATACCGAGGCGTGCGGCGGCACGCTGGAGGTCGGCGTTGACGGCGACGTGTTCAGGGTGCGGCTGACCTTCCCTTACCGCGAGCGTATGGAAAAGGAGCCTCCGGCCCAACCTCCGGCCCTCGAAGCTTTCACGGCCCCGGCTGACGCCGCGCGCGGCGATGAAATATCCGAGATATTCGAGCCCATAGAAAAACCGCCCGCCCGCGAAACGCCGGAACAGGAGCCGGAGGATTGATTTAACCGCCGAACATGGGATTGCGGTCAAGGGTCGCGTAGGCGTCGGGAACGGCGCCTACGATGACGGTCTCGGCCACGCATACCTCAACCAGCACCTCTTGGTCGGTATATGAGCCGGGCAGCATGACGCTGATATTTGTGGAAATATTTATCATGATGCGGTGCAGAGCCTGATTGATGCCCGCCGCGCCGAACTCGTTGGTGAACGCGACGTCCACCGAGCCTATCGGCACAAGGCGTATGGGTATCTTCGGGCCGCGCCCCACCACCAGATCCCCCGACAGCAGCGTGCCTAACGGTATCCTGATGTCCGACGCGGCCAGCGCGCCTATGTTCTCAAGCGCCTGTGTGTGTATGCCGGCTTTGACGCGGTTGGCCGTTACTATGTCCGTCCTCAGCGCCGTAACACGCCCAAGGTTGTCCTTCTCAAAGCGTATCAGGTCGTCATACGAGACGCCCATATCCGTTATAATGTCGGTGACGGCGCGGTTGACGGCCTGCGACGCCAAATTGCGTATATAGGCGCCGGCCACCTGCTCGACCTGCGGGCGCATACGGCTTTGAATGACCAGCATAAACACCGCGGCGGCGATTACCAAAGCGCCCGCGGCTATCAGCG
>WRLW01000147.1 GCA_009777435.1 Oscillospiraceae bacterium
ACCAGGGCTACTGGGCCGCCCAAAAAACGGCCGAGGTTCTGGCGCGCTTCGGGCGCTTCGGGCTGCCGCTGCATTTCACGGAGATAAATCTGGTGTCGGGAAGCCTGATGCCCGAACATATTGTAGACCTGAACGACCACAAAGCGGCGGACTGGCCCTCAACCCCCGAGGGCGAGCGGCGGCAGGCGGAGGAAGCGGCCTCGTTCTACAGGGCGCTGTTTGAACACCCGCTTGTCGAGGCTGTGACATGGTGGGACTTTGCCGACGGCGGCTGGCTCAACGCGCCGTCCGGCCTTGTGACCGCCGCCGGCGCCGCCAAGCCGTCCTATCAAGCGTTATATGATTTAATCAAAGGCGAGTGGTGGACGCGCGAGCTGCGCGTCAGGACGGATGCTAACGGCATGGCCGAGGTGTCGGGCTTCAAAGGCTCGTATACCGCTGAATTTGACGGCGGAAGCATGGAGTTTGAGATAGAATAGGGGCTATTGCCCGTCCGGTATTTTGTAAATTACGCCTTGGGCGTCCACTCCGGCGCCGAAGGACAGCTCGGTAAGGCTGTCAAACAGCGCGCGGTGTTCGCTCTCCGGCATGAAGCCGGTGGACTGGCGCGTGATACGGCAGGGGATGACCGAATAGCTCAAAACGCCGTTTTGGTCGGCCGACACGCGCAGCGCGGCCGTATCTATCCGCGAGTTGTTGAAGATAAAGTTGCCGAGGCTGTAAGCCACCAAACTGTCGCCGTAGAATTCAAAGCCCTGCAGAACGTGCGGATGCGTGCCGACTATCACGTCGGCCCCCGCGTTGGTGAAATGCCGCGCAAGGTCTTTTTGGTAATCCTCGGGATAAAGCGAGCGCTCGACGCCCCAGTGTACAAACACTATGCAGATGTCGGCGGTCTCCTTCGCGGCCTTGATGGCCTTGACCAGATTGGCGGGGTCATAAGCGGTAAGCAGGCCGGCGCTCTTGGTTCCGGCGTGCCAATATGTACGCGGAATCACGCGCGAAGCCGACAGCACGGCCACGCGCCGGCCTCCCAGCTCATATACGGCGGGCCGCGAGGCGGCTTCGAGGTCTATACCCGCGCCTGAGTGGCCGATACCGTTCTGATCCAGCAGCGCCAAGGTGTCGAACAGCGCGACGACGCCGAAATCGAGGGTGTGGTTGTTGCCCAGCGCGCAGTAATTAACGCCCATAAGATTGAGCAGCTCAACGGTCGCGGGGTCGCCCCGGAAGGTATATTGCTTATTCTCTTCCGGTTCGCCGCGCTCCGAAAACGGCATTTCGAGATTTATGCCCGTGAGGTCGGCGGCGGCCAGCGTCTCCATTAGCTCCGGGGATATGGGCGCGGTCAGACCCTCGCGCAGTATAAGCGAGTAAACCGAGGCGTCGAGCAGAACGTCGCCGGTAAAGATCATCTCAAAAGGTGTGAACTCAGGCTCGGGTGTCGGCGTCGGCGTTGGCGTCGGCTCGGGCGTCGGAGAGGGTGTGGGTTCAGGCGTTGGGGAAGGCGTCGGGGCCGGCGTGGGGCTTGGCGTGGGAGCGGGCGTTGGCGTCGGCGCCGGCGTGGGAACAATAACCTCAGATGGCCCAAGGCTGGGGAAAGACGCCACGGATGATTCGCCGCAGCCCGTGGCCGCGAGCGGCAGTATGAGCGCCAAAACCATAAGCGCCGCGGAAATTTTACCTCGCATCGTCCTTCACACCTCCTTTGACGGTACGCGAAGTATAACACATATCGCCCAAGAGGGCAAGAGCGCAAACGCATGAATGTCTATATTGCGGTACGCCCCGTAGGGACGCACAGTGTGCGTCCGTGGTTCATTTTACCACAACGCGCGGGGGGAACGCGGCACGGGGGAACGCGGACGCACGCTGTGCGTCCCTACGGCAGCACATCGGAAATTGCGCAATTGCACGTTCATGCGGCGCGCGCAAAAAGTAATATTGTCAACCGTATTGAAAGCGTGTATAATATTTAGAGCGGTAACGAACGGACGGACTTTGACTTTTTCGGAGGAACGGGCTTGAACAGGATGTTTGAGGTTTCGCTGGCCGACATTATTGATGAATTCAAGCTGAGCGTCGTATACGCGCCTGAAAACCTGAGCGAACGGGTGGTCGTGAGCGACGACGTAAACAGGCCCGGCTTGCAGCTTGCCGGTTTTTACGATTATTTCGACTCGTCGCGCATACAACTGCTCGGCAAGGTTGAAATGAGCTTTATCGCGCGCTTTAAGCCTGAAAAACGCAAGGCCGCGCTGGACAAGCTGATGAGCAAGCATATACCCTGCTTCATCGTGACGCGCGGAATCGCGCTGTTCCCTGAAGTGCTGGAGCTGGCTGAAAAGCACGAGATACCGCTGCTGCAGTCGCAGGAATCGACGTCGCATTTGCTGAGCGCGCTTATCGCTTACCTGAAGGTCAAACTCGCGCCGCGCATAACGCGCCACGGCGTGTTGGTCGAGGTCTACGGGGAGGGCATATTCTTAACGGGCGACAGCGGCGTCGGCAAATCCGAAACGGCCATCGAGTTGGTCAAGCGCGGGCACCGTTTGATAGCCGACGACGCGGTGGAGATAAAAAAGGTCTCGGCGCATACGCTGGTAGGGTCGGCGCCGGAGCTGATAAGGCATTATATCGAGCTGCGCGGCATAGGCGTCGTCGATGTGCGGCGCATTTTCGGCATGGGCGCGGTCAAGCCCACCGAAAAGATAGACCTTGTGATAAACATTGAGCCGTGGCTCGAAAACAGCGTTTATGACCGGCTTGGGCTGGAGGATCATTTCACGGACATATTGGATGTAAAGGTGCCGCTGCTCGTGGTGCCCGTCAAGCCCGGGCGCAATCTGGCCGTCATCATCGAGGTGGCCGCCATGAATAACCGCCACAAGAAAATGGGCTTCAACGCCGCGCGGGACTTCGCGGATCAGGTTACTCAGCATTTTGACAAAAAGATCGAGGAGAGCGGCAAATAGGCCGGCGCGAAAGGGATGAAAGGTTATGTATATCGGCGTTGATATCGGAGGCACGAATATAGCGGTGGGCTTAGTGGACGGCGGATGCAATATCATTGAGCGCGTAAAGGCGCCCACGCTGCCCAAACGCGGCGCGCGCGCCGTTATAGACGACGTGTCGCGCCTGTGCTTTGAGCTGGCCGGCAAGGCGGGCGTCAAGCCGCGGGACATAGAACGCATCGGTATGGTCGCGCCCGGTTCTGTGGACGCGCCCGCCGGCATAATAATATTTGCCGGGAATATTCCCTTTGACAACTCGCCTGTGGCCGAATGGATGCGCGAAAGCTGGAGCTGCCCCATTTTTGTGGAAAACGACGCCAACGCGGCGGCGCTGGGCGAGGTTTACGCGGGCGCCGCGAAAGGCCGCTCGTCGGTTCTGATGATAACGCTGGGTACGGGCGTCGGCGGCGGCATAGTGCTGGACGGCAAGGTTTACTCAGGCTTCAACGGTACGGCCGGCGAGGTCGGCCACATGGTGGTCGAGGCCGGGGGGCGGGGCTGTACCTGCGGGCGCGCCGGCTGCTGGGAGGCATACGCCTCCGCGACCGGGCTGATAAGCATGACGCGCGAGGCCATGGAGAAATACCCCGGCGGCGCTATGAGCAGGATAACCGGCGAGCTGGGCAAGGTGAGCGGCAAGACCGCGTTTCTGGCCGCCCGCGAGGGCGACGCGGCGGGGCGCGGGGTGGTTGACGCTTACATACGCTATCTGTCGATAGGGTTGGCCAATCTTATAAACATATTCCAGCCGGAGGCTGTTTGTATAGGCGGCGGGGTTTGCAACGAGGGCGAGTATCTGATGAAACCGCTTATCGAGGCCACGCGCCGCGAGCAGTTCAAGGGCAGCCCGCGGCTGACCGAGATATGCGCGGCCGCGCTGGGCAACGACGCGGGCATAATCGGTGCGGCCATGCTCGGCGCCCGGAAGGACGGCTTATTGAAATGAAACGGGGGTGCGGGCCGTGGCGCCGGCGAATTTAAGCTGGATAAGTGGCCTGCGCGCGCGTTTCCCGGAGCTTGCCGTCCGGGAAAACGTTATGATGCGCGATTATACCACGTTCCGCATAGGCGGCCCGGCCGACGCTATGGCCGCGCCCGGCAACGCCGAAGCGCTGGCGAGCCTGTATGCCTGGGCGCGCGCCGAGGGCGTGCCCGCGCTGATTTTGGGCGGCGGCTCCAATATACTGGTGTCCGACGGCGGCATACGCGGATTGGTGATCCAAACGGCCGCGATGTCGGGCGTTGAGGCCGACGCGCCGAACGCGTCGGTGACGGCGTGGTGCGGGGCCAGGATAGCCAAGGTTT
>WRLW01000148.1 GCA_009777435.1 Oscillospiraceae bacterium
CATATGGGGTGTTTTTGAGCTTTAACGTCGCCGCGTTTTTATTTTCCGTGCTGACCTTAGCCGTGCTGACCTGTATTTGCTCGCACCTGCTTTCCCTTGCGGGAGAATACGAAAAAGCGAACGCCGAAAAAATTCGCGCGGAGCGCTTTAAGGCCGAGCTGATTACCAATGTGTCGCACGACATAAGGACGCCGCTCACCTCGATTATCAGCTATGTTGATTTGCTGAAGGCCCTGCCCGTGGAGCGCGAGGATTTTTTGGACTATGTGAATGTGCTGGACAGGAAATCCGCGCGTTTGAAAACGCTGATCAACGACCTTATGGAGGCGTCCAAGGCGGCCGCGGGCAATGTCGCGGTGGACTTGCGGGAGGTTGACCTTTCCGAAATCGCCGGGCAGATTGCCGGTGAGTTTGACGACCGGTTCGCGGAGCGTAATTTGACCTTTGTGCTTCGTCAGCCCGACGCGCCGGTTTCGGTACACGCCGACAGCGGCCACTTGTGGCGCGTGCTGGAGAATCTGTTCGGCAACGCCGCCAAGTACGCCCTTCCCGGCACACGGGTATTCGCCGAAATCAGCCTTCGCGGCGGCAGGGCCGTTTTGTCGCTTAAAAATACGTCCGAAAACCCCATAGACCTGCCCGCGGACGCGCTGACCGAGCAATTTATCCGAGGCGACCGCGCGCGCCGAACCGACGGCAGCGGTCTGGGGCTGTATATCGCTAAGAGCCTGACCGAGCTGATGGACGGGCAATTTACAATACGCTCCACAGGCGACCTGTTTGAGGTTGAAACGGCGCTGCTGATATGGCGGGGCTGATATTAGCGCCACAGCAAACGCGGCTATATTTCGCAAATCACGGGCACTGGTGGACGCGGGGGAACGGCCGGACGCACAATGTGCGTCCCTACAGGGCGTGCCGAATTTCGCTGTGACGGTGTGGTATTGTGGCCGTAGGGACGCACATTGTGCGTCCGCGTTTTATTTTACCACAGCGACGGGGGGCGGCGGCACATCGGAAATTGTGCAAGATGCACGTTCATTTCTTTGTCGTGAATATGGACGCGAAGCACTATTGACAAACGGGGCGTCGAGGTGTATATTGTTTACACTCATATACACTATATATGGGAAAAAAGATGGAGGGGTTTCTATATGAAAACAAAAAACCTGTTGGCATTGCTTGTCGCGGTACTCATGGTCGCGGTCTTGGCCGGCGGCTGCGCCACCGACGGCGGGGGCGCGTCGGGACAGCCGAGCGGCGGCGAAGTCGCCACACTGAAGTTCTGGAACATTTGGGGCGGCGGCGACTCGAACCACGACGCTGTTCTGAAGGTTATCAATGACTTCAACAGCGCCAACGAAAACATCAAGGTCGAGGTCGAATTCTTTGAGAACGAAGCCTATAAGACCATGATCAGGACGGCCGTCGCGGGCGACGAGGTCGCCGACGTATTTTCGACTTGGGGCGCCGGGTTCTCGCGCGGGTTCTATGAAGCCGGCAAGCTTGTCAAGCTTGACGAGTACCTCAATGACGGCACGCTCAATAAGCTGTATGGCGGCGCGCTGAGCTATTTCCTCTTTGACGGCGGCACCTACGGTCTCACCATCGGCAGAAATGTCAGCGGCTTCTTCGTAAACCCCGAGGTATTTGACCGCGCCGGCGCGAAGATTCCCGCGACGTGGGATGAACTGATTGCCGCGAGCGCCCAGATCACCGCGAATGGGGAAATTCCGATCATTACCTCCAGCAAAGAGCGCTGGGTAGCCGGTATGCTCTTTGAGGGCATGGTCACAAAGGCCGTGGGCGCCGAGTTAGTCAACAAGACGATAGGCAAGGAAGAGGGCGGCTCTTATGCCGATCCCAAATTCCTCAACGCCATCAATCGTCTCGGCGAGCTGCTTTCCAACAACTATATCAACTCGGACAGAGGCGCCATATCGCGTGACGAGGCGCTGGCCAGCTTTAAGAACGGCGAAGCCGGACTCTACTATATGGGCTCTTGGGAATGTTCCTCTGTGACCGAAAGCGATTTCGATGTCGATTGGATCCCGTTCCCGACCATCCCCGGCGGCGGCAAGGCCACAGACTTTAACGGCGGCGCCATCGACGGCGTAGTGGTCAGCTCCACAACCAAATATCCCGCCGAAGCGGCCGCGTTTGTGAAGTATTTCTGCGAGAACCTGTCCCGTGAAGGCGACTATATGCCCGTGTGGAACACCGTCAGCATCGACGCCGCCACGCGCCCGCCCGTATTCGCCAAAATCATCGAGGCCACAAAGAACGCCACCGACTATGTAATTTGGTGGGATACCTTCCTCGAAGGCACGGATGTCGAGATATATCAGGACGCTCTGGACAACTATATCAACAGCACCATAACCGCCGAGGCGTTTGTGGAAGAGCTCAAGAGAATCCAACCGTAAGCTATTAAAGAAAACCAAACACCGGGACGGGCGTCCCGGTGTTTGGTTTATTGAAAGGTGGGCGAGCATGGAACGGGTCATGAAGAATAAAACGGCTGTCGTGTTTTTTTTATTCCCTTCGTTTGTTTTATTCACTCTTATCATCATTGTGCCTGTGTTTATGTCCGCGTATTACAGTGTGATGGACTGGAACGGTATTGGCGCAAAGACCTTTGTCGGGCTGAGTAACTACATTGAAATGCTCAGCGACACCAACCGCTTTCTGCCCGCGGTGCTTCACACATGCTTTTTCGCCGCGGCCTCACTGTGTATACAATTGCCGTTTTCCCTGCTGCTGGCGCTGGTGCTGGCCGCAAAGGTCAAAGGCGAACGCTTCTTTTTGACGGTATATTTCATTCCGGTCGTACTCTCAGCCGTGGTTATCGGCCAGCTGTGGATGCGGATATATTACCCGCGCGGCGGGCTGCTGAACACACTGCTCATAAACCTCGGCTTTATGGACAAGGCCCAGCCCACAGCGTGGCTGGGAGACATCAGGACGGCGCTTGTCGCCGTTACGGTGCCCATCCTGTGGCAATACGTGGGCTATCATATGCTGCTTTATTATTCCGGAATAAAGTCGATATCCCCGGATATTTTTGAGGCCGCGCGTATCGACGGCGCGAGCTTTTGGCAGATGTCAACCCGGATTACCCTCCCGTTGCTTAAACCCATCCTTCAGGTCAGCCTGACCTTCAGCGTCATAGGCTCCATGAAGGTATTCGACCTTGTAAAGGTCATGCTGAGCGACGGCGGGCCTTCCGGCTCCGGCGAGGTAATCACGACGCTGTTAGTGCGCCGGATGTTTTACCCCTCCAACCGATACGGCTACGGCAGCGCGATGGCAATTTTACTGATTATCCTGTGCGTCGTCCTGTATCAGTCGGTCGGCCTGATATTCCGCGAGAGAAGGGGGGAGCGTTAGCGTGGATAACCGGGGTACGCGTCTCATTAGCAGGGCTTTTATGTATTTCCTGCTCTCCGTATGGGCGTTTTTGCAATTATTCCCGCTCTATTGGATGTTCACCTTCTCCCTTAAAACAAATCAGGAGATTTTTTCAGACAATCCGATTGGACTGCCGCGCTCGTGGCTGTGGTCACATTACCGGGATGTCATAGAAAACGCCAATATGTTCAGGTATTTCGCGAACAGCCTCATTGTTTCCGCCGTGACCATCGCCATCGTGTCCATGCTCGGCCTTATGGCTACATACGCGCTGACGCGTATGCTCTGGCGCGGCCGCTCCTTTGTGCGGAGCTATTACATGCTGGGGCTGGCCCTGCCGATCCACGCCGCCCTGCTGCCCGTATTCCTTGTGCTGAAAAACCTGAACATGCTTAACAGCCTCTGGGCGCTGATACTGCCTTACGCGGCCTTTGCGCTGTCTGTCGCCATACTTATCTTCATCGGCTTTATTTCCGGGATTCCGAATGAGCTTGAGGAATCGGCCTGTCTTGACGGCTGTTCGGTCTACGGCATATTTTTCAGGATTATCGCGCCGCTGATGGCCCCGGCCCTCTCGGTCGTCGCCATTTTTACGTTCCTGCAATGCTGGAACGAGCTGCTTTTCGCCAGCGTCTACGCCACCGACTGGCGCTATAAAACGCTTACGGTCGGCATCATGCAGATGGCCGGCCAGTACCGTACCAATTGGGGGCCGATCGGCGCGGGCCTCACGGTCGCCACGGCGCCGACGCTTATTATCTATATCATACTCAGCGAAAAAGTGCAGAAGAGCCTTGTGTTAGGCGCCATAAAAGGGTGACTATGTTTCCAAAACGATATTGCCGCGAAAAGCCTCCAAGCCGTCTATGGCATCCGGCCCGGTGTTTATCTCCGATAC
>WRLW01000149.1 GCA_009777435.1 Oscillospiraceae bacterium
TCTGGGTAAAGGGCCACGCCGAAAACGAATACAACAACAGATGCGACGCGCTTGCCACAGAGACCATAACGCGCCTTAAAAACATGGAAAAGGGCATCTACCCGACATAAAAAAAGGGGCCGGCGGCCGTGAGGCGGTCAGCACCAGAACAGAAAGAGTATAAAGCGTATAACGGCGGCGAGTATGATAAACGCGCCGACGCCCGCGATGAACGTAAAGCATCCGCAGCCTGAACAGCAGTGCCGCAACCCGTGCATAAAAAATCCCTCTTTTCCGGGCGGTATGCCATAATTATAAGGCATGATGATTAAGGGAAAAGGAGAGAAGGATTTAATCTTCATTAGAAAAGGAGCGGGCCGATGCAAAAGCTTGTATTGCTTGTGCTGACCGACCGGTGGGCGGACTGGGAGGCGGCCTATGCCATAGCCGGCATAAACGAGGCTCCGGGATTCACAGTGAAAACCGTGGCCGCAGACTTGACGCCCAAGGCCTCGATAGGCGGCCTGCGCGCGCAAATCGATTACAGCGCCGCCGGCTTTGACGGCTTTGAGGATGTGGCGCTTGTAATTCTGCCCGGGGGATACTCGTGGATGGAAGAGCGCCATGATGAAATAAAGGCTTTTATAAAAAGGGCCGTCCATTCCGGCGTCCCGATAGCCGCCGTCTGCGGCGCGACCCTGTTTTTGGCTAAACACGGCTTCCTAAACGGCGTTAAGCACACGGGCGACGAGCCGGAATACTTTTTTGAAAAGCTGGAGCGTGAACAGGGATACGCGGGTAAAGAAAACTTTGTCTCCGCCCAGCTTGTAAACAGCGGCGGCTTTATCACAGCAAACGAAACCGCCGCCGTAGACTTCGCCGCCCATCTTTTCCGCCTGCTGGAAATTGATACCGACGCCGAGATAAACATTTGGCATGAGAGGTTTAAGAATGGAATGTTCGGCTGAGGTGCGGCGTTGCGTGTAATCGGGTCGCTCCTCAACACCACACCGGCACGGCGGAATTCGACACGCCATGTAGGGACGCACAGTGTGCGTCCGCGTTCCCCCGCCGTTTCCCCCGCGTTGTGGCAAAATAAACCACGGACGCACACTGTGCGTCCCTACGGCGTTGCCGCAATATAGACGCTCATGCGTTTGCCCGGCATCGCCGGCAGATTTGTCTTGCCCTTTTGACCGCCCTGTGCTATAATACCGGACAGGAGACGCGGGTGTAGTTCAATGGCAGAATTCCAGCCTTCCAAGCTGGCCGTGTCGGTTCGATTCCGATCACCCGCTCCACAGCGTTTCCCCGGCTTGAGGCCGGGGAAACGCGTTGAGTTCGCGAAGCGAACTCACAGTTTGCTTTGCGAACTCACGAAAACATAAGAGTTCCCCCCCCGGTCTGAGGCCGGGGGGCGCGTCTATATATACGACACCTTGGCCGCCTCGAAGAAGCCGCGCTGTATGGGCGTCTCGTCCGGTACGCCGGCGGCTATTACGCAAAAGGGCAGCTTGGGCTCGCGGATATCGAACAGCTCGGCGATCGAGGACATGCGCTCGGCGCGCGGGTAGACGCCGCACCAGCATGTGCCAAGCCCCATTTCGGCGGCCTCGAGCAGTATATTCTGCGTGGCCGCCGCGCAGTCCTGCGGGAAAAAGCCCTCCGGCCGCCCCTCGCCGGTCTGGGGCACGGCCACCACGATTACGGCCGCCGCCGCCGTGGCGCACATCCGCGCGTAAGGGTGTACGCGCGCTATCTCGTCGAGCGTTTCGCGTTTGGTGACGGCGATGAATTCCCAGGGGCGCGAGTTCATGGCCGACGGCGCGAGCATGGCCGCGTGAAGCATACGGTCGAGCTGTTCCCTTGAGACCGTTGCGCCGGTCATGTATTTCCTGACGCTCCGGCGTTTGTCGATGGCCGCGTTCATAATAATATACCTCCGTTTATTTTATTCAGACGGCGCCGCGCTCCGCCATAAGCCGCTCGAAGTCGCCGATAAGCTCGCGGGCCTCGGCGAGCGGGCGGCCGCGAGCGGGCAGCGCGCCCTTCTGCAAGGGCGGCGGCTTTACGGTCAGGGCCGGCTCGCTGCCCGCCGAAAACAATATGCGCCCCTTGTAGCGCTCGACCGCGCACAGCGCGGAGACCGCCGCGAAGTCGGGCTTGTCGAGCTTCATGTACAGGCGCCCGTCCTTTTGCGTCAGCTCGGTCACGCCGAGCGCTCCGGCGCGCGCGCGCAGCAGCGCGAGCTGTATCAGCGTATCGACCTGCGGGGGCACGCCGCCGAACCGGTCGATCAGCTCGTCGAGCAGGTCGGCCGCCTGCTCCTGATCGCGCACGGCCGCCACGCGCCTGTAGTAGTCCATGCGCAGGCCCGACGACGCGATATAGCCCTCGGGTATGCCCGCCGGCACGGGTAAATCTATGGTGCAGTCGCGCTCATGCGTGACGGCCTCGCCGCGCTCCTCCAGCACAGCCTCCTCCAGCAGCCGCAGGTACATGTCGTAGCCCACGCTCATCATCTGCCCGGACTGCTCCGCGCCCAGCACGTTGCCCGCGCCGCGTATCTCAAGGTCGCGCATGGCTATGCGGAAGCCGGAGCCGAACTCCGCGAATTCGCGTATGGCCGTCAGCCGCTTGGCCGCCGCCTCGCTGAGAGCCTTGCCCTGCCTGTATGTCAAATAGGCGTAGGCGTGGCGGGGACTGCGCCCGACGCGCCCGCGTATCTGATGAAGCTGGGACAGCCCGAGCTTGTCGGCGTCGGTGACAATCAGGGTGTTGACGTTGGGTATATCTATGCCCGTCTCGATGATGGTGGTGCATACCAGCACCGACAGCTCGCCGTCGGTCACGCGGCGCATGACCTCGTTGAGCTGTTCCTCCGGCATCTGGCCGTGCGCGGACGCCACGGTTATGTCGGGCAGCGCGTCCGCGATATAAGCGGCGGCGCGGTCTATGCTCTCGACGCGGTTGTGCAGGTAATACACCTGGCCGCCGCGCCCGGTCTCGCGCCTTATGGCGTCTAATATTATATCCCAGTTGTGTTCCAAAACAAAGGTCTGCACGGGCGAACGGTCGCGCGGCGCTTCCTCTATGGTGGACATGTCCCGGATACCCGACAGCGCCATGTTCAGCGTGCGCGGTATGGGCGTGGCCGTCAGCGTCAGCACGTCGATCCGGCGCGACATCTCCTTCAGCCGCTCCTTGTGGCTGACGCCGAAGCGCTGCTCCTCGTCCACTATCAGCAGCCCGAGGTCACGGAACCTCACGTCCTTTTGCAGCAGCCTGTGGGTGCCTATGACGAAATCGACGCCGCCCGACTGTAAGCGCTTGAGGGTTTCGCGCATCTGGGCGGGCGTTCGGAAGCGCGACAGCACGTCCACGCGCACCGGGTAATGGTCAAAGCGCCGCAGGGCCGTGACGTAGTGCTGCTGGGCCAGCACCGTGGTGGGCGCGAGCATGGCCGCCTGCTTGCCGCCCAGCACGCATTTCATGACCGCGCGGAAGGCTACCTCGGTCTTGCCGAAGCCGACGTCGCCGCAAAGCAGTCTGTCCATGGGAAACGCGCGCTCCATGTCGCTTTTTATCTCGGCGGTGCAGCGGAGCTGGTCGTCGGTCTCGACATAGGGAAAGGCGTCCTCAAACCCGCCCTGCCAGGGGTCGTCGGTCGGGAAGGCGAAGCCGGGCCGCCGCGCGCGCTCGGCGTAGAGCGCGATAAGCCCCTTGGCCAGATCCTTGGCGGCCGACTTGGCGCGCGACTTGGCGCGCTGCCATTCGGTGGTGTGCAGCTTGTTAAGCCTGACGGCGGCGTCCTCTCCGCCCCCTATGTATTTGGAAACCAGATTCAGCTTGGTAACGGGCACATATAAAGTATCCGCGCCGGCGTAGGAGAGGCGCACATAGTCGCGCATAACGCCGTCGGTCTCGATCTGCGTAACGCCGGTGAACCGCGCGACGCCGTGGTGGTCATGCACCACAAGGTCGCCGGGCTTGAGGTCTGTGTAGGCGCCTATGCGCGCGCGCTTGTCGCCGCGCCGCGTTTTGGCGGGCGGCGCCGCCCTCGCGCGGGGCGCGGCCGCGCCCTCGGTGATGACGGCTAACTTTATGTCGGGATACTCCATGCCGCATGTCAGCCTGCCGTGCGCCACGCATATGGAGCCGTGCGCGGGCAGCTCGGACATCAGGCAGCCCTCGTTGGCGGGCAGTCCCCGCTCGCGCAGCAGCCCGGCTAACCGCGCCGCGCGCCCGGCGTCGGCGCACATGACCGCCACGCCGAAGCCCG
>WRLW01000150.1 GCA_009777435.1 Oscillospiraceae bacterium
GAAATTAGGCAGATTCAGACCCGCCATCTGGAACATGTCGTTTAGCGGCGGCAGCGATTTGAGTAATCCCGACGCAAAGCCCGCCGTCGCGTGCTTTTCGCCGCCGCCGTCCCAAACCGTAACCTTGTCGATTTTCAGATCCCTGATGGCCTCGACCTGTGTCTTTACCAGATCGTTGAGCTTATCGGCTATCATCATCTTAACCGCCGAGTCGGCGCTGCCGCCTGCGGCTTCCACGATTTTACCCAAGCCGGTCGCCTGCTTTGACAGCATGGCCTCGACGCCCCGCGCCTGCGCTTCCATGCGCGCGTATATCGCGTCGGCGTCGCCCTTCGCCTGACGGCGCAGCTTCTCGGCCTCGGCCTCGGCCGCTATCTCTATGCGTCGCTTGTCGATTTCAGCCTTTACGATAACGTCGGCTTCCATTGTCGCCTGTTCGCGTCTGGCGCGCGCCACCTCGGCTTCCTGTTGGGCGGCATAGGATTCCTCCAGCGCCTTTGCTTCCGCCACGCGCTCGGCGGTAATGGCGCGCCGCTCGGCTTCCGCGGACTGCTCGCGCCTGTGGGATTCGGAGTTGGCGATAACTATCTTGGCTTCGTTTTCGCCCTTGACGGCGTTTGAGTTCGCGCCGGACACCTGTATGCGCTGGTCGCGCTCGGCGTTGGCCGCGCCGATGTTACCGTCGCGGTTCTTCTCGGCGACGCTTATCTTGGCGTCGTTTATGGCCTTTGCGGCCGCTTCCTTACCCAGCGCCTGAATATATCCCGACTCGTCGGTGATGTCGGTCATATTGACGTTGATCAGTCTCAGGCCGATTTTTTTCAATTCGCCCTCGACGTTGTTCGATACGGCCGCGAGAAATTTATCGCGGTCGGTATTGATTTCCTCAATGTCCATTGTGGCGATGACCAGACGAAGCTGGCCGAAGATGATATCGCGCGCCAGCTCCTGAACCTCGTTAAGCTTCAGTCCAAGCAGACGCTCGGCGGCGTTCTGCATGACGTTGGGCTCCGTGGAGATACCCACCGTGAATTTACACGGCGTGTCCACGCGTATATTCTGCCTGGACAGCGCGCCCTTGAGATCGACTCCTATGGAAATCGGAGTTAAGTCCAGATACTCAAACGCCTGAATCACCGGCCATATAAACGTCGCGCCGCCGTGCAGGCATTTAGCGGCGGCCGCGCTGCTGCCTTTGCCGCCCACCTTACCGTATATGACCATGATTTTGTCGGACGGGCACTTGCGGTAGCGTGACAATATAGAGGCCACCACAATGAAGAATACTATCACGATAACCGCGACCAGTATAATGCCAAACGTTGCGGAGTCTATAGCCGCGCCCAAAACTTTTAACATCATTATTTTCCTCCCTGCTCTATTTTTTCGCGTTCAACAACTAAAACATTACCGCCTACGATGTCGGTCACACGCACGACCTCTCCCGTTCTGATGCCGCCGTCGTCGTCGGTAACGGCGTCATACTGCGACATCGCCCCGCGCAGTGTAAGCGTGACCTTGCCGCGTCCGCTTCCGCTCGCCGGTATGGCGAGATACACGTCGGCGTATTGGCCCAGAGCTTGGCGGTAATCAATATTGCCGACGGCTTGCAGGCTTAAAAGCCCGCGCACCAGAAACGCCACGCCAATCATCGCGCCTATGCCCAGCAAAATGGCAAAAGCCATCGACGCGGACTCAGACGCCCCCATTTCCATAAGGCACACGCCCGCCCAGCCGAATACGGTCATAAACGTTATAATGCCTCTCATGGTAATAAAGCTAAGCCCGTTGCCCGAGAAGCCGTATCCCGGTCCGTCCGCGTCAAGGCCGCCGTCCGCGGCCTCAAGGCCGTCCAGAGCGCCGTCGCCTATCGCCGACGTGTCGGAATCAAGGCCGGAGTCGCCCGCGCCGCCTATGAACAGCATTATGGTCTGTATTATCATAATCAGCGAAGCCGGCAGAGCGATGTAAAAAAATATCTTCTCTATCAGCGGCATAGCGTCGATCCACGCGGTCATTTGAACCCACCTCCCTTATTATGGTAACTTAAGTTTACCTATATCATAAGGCACGGCGCCGTTTTTGTCAATAGCACTTTTTCACTTTGCGCAAAGCGCGATATTTTTCCGCGCGGCCCGGAATACTAAACGCCTGTGCTGCCGCCCGAATTATTCCGTCCGACCGAGGGGTTGAATTTTCAGAATCCGTGTGTTATCATTGGTGTAAATACTATTTACTTTTCGGGGAATGATTTGCATGACGCTTGGACGCAGGATAAGAGAGGCGCGCATACGCCAGCAGCTGACGCAAAAAGATGTGGTCGGCGAGTACATGACGCGCAATATGCTGTCAAAAATCGAGAACGGGAGCGCGACTCCCTCGGTCAAGACGCTAAAATATCTCGCGGAGGCGCTTTCGGTGCCGGTCGGCTACTTCGTAAACGAGGAAGCATACGATACGCCGGAGCTACGAGGGAATCTGAATGAAATCGGCCTGCTTGCCGACAGGATACTCGGCGGCGGCCGCGCGGAGCCGCTCGCGCTGTGCGTGAAGGCGCGGGCGCTTTTGGCGGGCGGCGGCCCGGAGGCCGCCAAAGCCGTTTTGGACGGGTGCGACCCGGAGGCGTTCGGCACTGAGGAGCGGCGGCATATATACGCCGCGCTTGAGGAGTGCTGCAAGGCTTTGGACGACTACAAGACGGCGTATGAATACGCGTGCAAGAGAATATAGGCTTGACAAGCGCGCCCGGACGTGCTATGCTCGTGTTAAATCAATAAGTATCATCGGTCAATAGGGAATCGGGTGTGAATCCTGAACAGTCCTGCTGCCGTGATGACTCTGCGCGCTTCATATGCCACTGGTTTTGCCGGGAAGGCGAAGCGGGCGCGTTCCGGGAACTGCCGGAACAGGGTCTAAGTCGAAAGACCTGCCGGTGATACCGTCGTTTTCGCTTCACAGGATATGGGGCGGGCGCGTATGCGGCATAATTGCGCGTATTTACGTCCCTGCTCCCAGACGGAGCGGGGGCGTTAATTTTGGAGGGTATAGATTATGAAACGCACCGCCGTACTTATCGCATTGGCAATAGCTGTTCTCGCTTCCGCGTGCGCCGGTTCCGGCGCGCGCCAAAACCCTGAGACATTTGAAGTGACCGACCGATACGGGCAGCCGCTGACCGTGCCGGCCGATATCGGGCGTATTGTCTGTATCGCGCCGGCGGCGGCCGACATACTCGTGGATTTGGGGTTGGGCGAAAAAATTATAGCGGTGGATTACTATTCCTCGCTTAAATCCGGCATCCCCGAAAGCCTGCCCGTGTTCGACCTTATGTCGCCCGACGCGGAGCAGATAGCCGCGCTGGAGCCGGACGCCGTTATATCGAGCGGAATGAGCGCGGCCGGCGGCGAACACCCCCTAAGCCCGCTCGCCGCTATGGGCATCTGCCTGATAGATATACCAATGGCGAACAGCATCGACGACATAAGGTCGGATATCCGTTTTCTGGGCGAGGTCACAAAAACCTCCGAAGCGGCGGATGCCATAATAGCCGGCATGGACGCCCAGATCGAGGAGATACAAGCGGCTGTCAGTTATAGCTCTTACTTACCGTCTGTGTACTTCGAGGTGACTTCATACGGGCCTTATAGCTGCGGGAGCGACACTTTTATTGACGAAATGCTGAAAATCGCGGGCTGTCAAAATATCTTCAGCCACATAGAGGGCTGGCTGTTAGTCTCCGAGGAGGCCGTTCTGGCCGCCGACCCGGATATCATATTTACATCAGCCGACGACGGCTTCGATCCTGTAGAGTCCATCACAGGCCGCGCCGGCTGGGACGCCGTTGAGGCCGTGCGCGACGGCCGCGTGTTCGCGGTCGATCCCGACGCCTGCTCGCAGCCCAACCACAAGGTGGTGACGGCGCTGCGTCAGATGGCCGAGGCGCGCGGCGTCTCAGTCTCCGATTCCGCCCAATGAACGCGCGCAGAATAGGCCTCATGGCCGTCGCGTGCGCGGCCGCGTTTATATTGGCCGTCGGATTGGGCAGCGTGTTCGTGGCGCCCGCCGACATATTCAAAACGCTGGCCTTTAAGCTGTTTGGCGTTTCCTTTGAGCGTATGCCGGCGATCAACGTCGCGGCCATCGTATGGAACCTCCGGCTGCCGCGCGCCATACTCGCTTTCCTGACCGGCGCGGCGCTGGCGGCGTCGGGCGCGGTCATGCAGTCCGTGCTGCAGAATCCTCTGGCCTCGTCCTTCAC
>WRLW01000151.1 GCA_009777435.1 Oscillospiraceae bacterium
GCATGGGCGTCGAACCCCAAAAATGCCTTGTTATCGAGGACTCTATAAACGGCCTGAACGCCGCGCGCGGCGCGGGTATGTCCTGCGCCGCCTTTCTGGGCACGGCGCACCATCCGTTTGATATGAGCGCGGCGTCCGTATCGCTAAGCTCGTTCGGCCCGGACGGCCGGGCGCTTATACATCAATTCATTGAAAACGGCGGTGAGGGATCGAAGTGAGCCGGAAAACCAAAATTTGGCGTATCCGCGCGGCCGCGCTCACGGCGGCGCTGTCGGCGTTTATACTGCTGTATGGCTGTTCACGCATACTGGAGACGGAGTACAGCTCCGTTTCCGCGCACACCGATTCCACCCCCACGCCGCCGCCCGACAGCTCCGCGCGCGTGGCGTCAAGCTACACGGAGCTTAAGGACGCCATACTCTCCCTCGTGCGCGTGGGCGCGTCCGAAGGCATGGTGCGCCTTAACAACTATGTAGGGGACGCCGAAAGCGACGTTCAGGAGGCGTGCCTCGCCATATCCAGAAACGAGCCTGTCGGGATGTACGCGCTGGATTACCTTGTCCCGTCGGTCACTCAGCTCCTGTCGGACTACGAGGTGACTTTTACGCTTTATTACAGGCGGACGCCGGAGCAGGTGCTGTCCGTGGAGTACGTCAACGGCCCGACGGCCTTTCGCGAGCGCTTAGCCGAAATGCTGCGCGCCTTTGACACCGAGCTGGCCTTTGAAACCAACTATTTCCATGAGTCCGAGTATGATTTTCACGCCATACTGTCCGAGCTGTATTATGGCGCGCCCCTGCTCGCGCAGGGTATGCCCGAGCTTTCGGTTATTATGTATCCCGATACCGGCCTGCGCCGGATCATCGAGATCGGCCTGCATTACCCCGACACCCTAAACGCGCTGAGGTCGCGCGCCACGCTGTGCGATATCGCGGTCGCGCGCCTGATCGAATCCATGCCCGGCCCCGACGGCGCCGAGCCTTACGGGCAGGCGCTGTGGCTGTATCAGGCGTTGGGCGCCGCCTGCGAATTCGACTGGGAGCTGTATCTTGCCATGACCGACGGGCTGCGGGTCAACTCGTCGGTATATGACGCTCTGTGCATAGGGCGTTCGCTGCCCGAGGGGTACGCGCTTGCCTTCAAGGCGCTGTGCGACGCCGCTCAGATAGAGTGCCGCGTGGTGCGCGGGCTGAACATACGCGCGCCGGGCGCGCCGTTAGGCGCGCCCGTTGAGCATTTCTGGAACCTTATTGAATTGGACGGGCATTGGTATCATGTAGACCTGTCGGCCGACGCCATGAACGACAGCCTGACCTACCGCAATTTCCTGCTTGACGACTCCGTGATGCTGTCGCTGGAATATATCTGGGACGGCGCGTCGCTGCCCGCGGCCGACGGCCCGCTGTCCAACCATGAGCTTGTTATATATGACCAAATCCCGGAGACGGCTTTCGACGGCGGCGAGCCTGAATGAGGGAATTACCCCGCCGACTTCACGCGTACGCCGTCTAAGGCTTCCTTAACGTCCGCGCCGTTCCATATCTGGAGCGCCGCCGCGCCTATTTCCTTCATGAAGGCTTCGGTTTCCCCGGCGTACGGCATAGGATACGCGTAGGCGAGTTGCGCGATAAAGCCGTCGTAACGCCTGTCTATGGACACGTCGGCGGCGGGCAGACCGCCGCACATCTCAACGCGCAGCCTCTGCATTTCATCGGTCAGCAGGAACTCACAGAACACGGACGCCACGACCACATGCTTGGAATACGCGGAGATGAACAGGCAGCGCGTATCGGAGAGCGTGGCGGCGGGCGTGTCGTCGCCGGGCAGCGCCGGCATGGGCGCGACGCCGAAGTCTACGCCCTCCAAGCCCGCGAGGGCGCTCGAATCGGCTATATACATAGCGGCGGCGCCTTCCTTAAACATTGACATGGCTCTCTCGCCGGCAAGCTGCGCCGCGCCGGCCGTCTTTCCCAGCCCGGCCAGCACTGTCATCCCCGAAACGGCCGCGTCCGACGCGATATTTTGGGCCTCGACGCCCTCCGGGCCGAACACGCGGTTGCCGTTTGCCGAGGTAAATGTTATCGATTGATAGGGGTCGCCGGCGTCCATCACGAAGCCCGCCTCAGCGGCGTCGAATTCCTCGCAAAACGCTGTCAGTTCATCCCACGTCCGCGGAACCTCGGATTCCGCGACTAACGCCTTGTTGTAATACAGCGCGTATGTCTCGGCCGACAGCGGATAGCCGTACAGCACGCCGTCGTATGTGAGCGCCTCGCCGCAAGCCTTGTGTATACGGGCGCGGATGCCGCCCTCGGCCACGGCCGCGGCGATATGGCCGCCCGACGCCAGCGCGGCCATGTCGCCGCGCGGCCATGTCGGCGCGAAAAGGTCAGGCCCGGAGCCTTGGGGCGCTTCCTCCATAAATTTCGACACGGCGCGGTCAGGCTCGACCTCTGCAACCCTTACGCTAACGCCGGGAATTGTCTCGTTGAACAGAGCGCCGGCCCGCCTGATGAATTCCGCCGCGTTCCCCGGTTCTTCCCAGACCACTATCTCTATAATTTCCGGCTCCGGCGTCGGCATAAACGTTACCTGAGGCTCCGGTACGCTCGGCGCGGTAAGCTCGGGGGCTTTCGTGCAGGCCGGCAGAGCAAGGAAAAGCAGCGCCGCCAGCAATGCCGGGATACGTTTCATTAGGACTCCTCCTCAGTCGTTTCCGGTATCGGCGAACATATCGTCGGGATTCGGCTCGCCGTCCTCCTCAAGGGCTTCGCCGCCGTCCTCGTCGTTGAAGAAGCCCTCGTCGTCATCATCGTCGAACGAAAGGTCGTCAAACAGGCAGACGTCGCACGCCGCCTGGCGGCGAAGCAGTGCGCCGGCCGCGGCCAGCAGCAGCGCCAGCGCCATAAACACCAAGCCGTTTGAGCCGTTGACAAACTGCGCCACATAGACATACGCGTTCTCACCGAACGGCATGGACTCCAAATACGCGTCCAGATTGGGCAGTATGCTGGTAATCTGAAAGACCACCGTCCAGATGGCGAATATGGCCGTCAGGCCCGCGAACACATACAGGATAATACTCAGGGTTTTTGACTCTTTCATTTGTGTACCCGCCTTTTCGTTAATTTGCGCACAATACGGTTCATTATACATACTTCGTATCTTTTCGTCAATCGTTAACCGATAATTCTTTGCGCGCCCCGCGTCATGTTTGGGCTTGACATTAAGCTCGGATACATGATATCATCATGTTCGCGGATCCGCGCGGCCAATACCCGGCGCCATAGCCAAGTGGTAAGGCAGGGGCCTGCAAAGCCCCGATTCCCCAGTTCAAATCTGGGTGGCGCCTCCAAAGAGGAGAAAATCGGGAAGCATAACACACTACACACGTATCTATGAAGGGAGAGGACTTAAATGTTTACCTTTGACCGAAGATTTTTCGATGATCGCTTGACAGAGTTGGGCATGACGTTCAATGATTACCTAAGAACATATGCTCGTTCTGCAAAAGCATTTAATCGTTGGGATTCCGGCAAGCGCATCTATGCTGTTTCCGTCGAACTGATTGCTTGTGACCTCCGCACGGATTGGAGAAACCTTACCATCTAAGGAGCTAAAGTAGTGTGACCGCTTCTATATTATGCAAAATTCCCCCTGTCATTTATGTGGCAGGGGGTTCTCCTTTTACCAAAGGGTCAGCAAAGGGTAGACCGAAGCTGTAAAGGGTAAAACAAAGGGTCAAAAAGGCAAAACAGGCATATACTAAACCCTGTAACCCTTGAAATTACAGGGCTTGTTATGTCTTTGCCGGACTTCTTAAAGTCCCGACACTTGCCACCACAAAGGCGGTTATCGCCGTGACCCGCAGTGGCACAGTAAAAATTCTCGTGGCACTTGAAGCCGGAGGGCTACCGTCGTATGAGCCACAGGGAATACGGCCTTGACGAAATCCGGGACATATACGGCGCTTCCGGCAAGGTGAACAGCAACGGCGCGGTCAAGTTAGACGGAGTGACGGTCTGGCGACTTGTCCGTAGACAATACCAGGGCAGACGCATGAACGTGCATTTTGCACAATTTCTGATGTGCCGCCGTAGGGACGCACAGTGTGCGTCCGCGTTCCCCCGCCGGTTCCCCCGCATTGTGGCAAAATAAACCACGGACGCACACTG
>WRLW01000152.1 GCA_009777435.1 Oscillospiraceae bacterium
ATTATCCTTATCGGGTAGTTCGTGCTGTTCTCAAAACGCAGATCCTGCGTGCCCCAGTTGACCATAGCGTCGCGCCCGGTCGGTACATAGGATACGGTCATGCTGTGACAGCTTCGCTCAAGTATGCTCAGGTTTGCCAGCAGCGCCGTATTGTACATCGTGGAGGAGAGCTGGCAGATGCCGCCGCCGATTTCCTCTACGAGCCTGCCGTTGAGATAGGCGCCGGCCTCCTGAAAGCCGCGCTCCGACGTGCGCTTTCCGACCCTGTCGTTGTAGGAGAACACGTCGCCGGGAGCGAGCGTGACACCGTTTACAAATTCCGCGGCCAGCCGTATATTTGCCGTCCGCGGGATGTTGGAGGCCGACAGCAGGGTGGTATACGACGACAGCTCGTCACGGAACAGCAGGCGCTGCAAGGTATACAGGTCGATGTCCGGCTCCGTTCTGATAAACGGCACGGTTACAGACGGAGCGCCGTCCCGTATACCGGACTCCAGCGCCGCGAGGTCGATATCCACGCCCGTAACATGCGGTATCAGCACGGCGTTGTCCTGAGTGCCCGCGTCCATATAAGCGTCGCGCCGTTCGACGTATACCCTTTCCCTCAGCGCCGCGAAGTCAAACGGGGCGTATGGCAGCGCGTCCGGCTCAAAATTAAGCGGCGTAAAATCGAGCGACCCGAAAGCGCGCATCACTCCGGCCACAATCGCCTCCTGATCCAGCCGCGCCCCCTCCGAGGCGTTATATACGGTCACGTCGCCGGCCCGTATCTCATAGCGGAATTCCACGGCGGGCTTATCAATCAGGCCCGCGATACGGGCGACCCGCTCGCGCACCGGCGTCTCGTCGATTTCCATGCCGGGGTTGACGGGGACGTCAACGCGCCCGAAGTAAGCGCGGTAAAGCTGACCGAGCCTGTTAAAAAAGCCGCCCGTCCTGCCGACGGCATAAGCGTCGTTTGCCGTCTCGCCCGCCATATACAGCGCCCCGGTGTTGTCCGGCGTAAATTCCTCCGAAACGCCGCCGGCCGTGACGACAAGGCGCGAGTCCCTGAGCTTGTCCCCGACGTGCGCGAGCATGACCCGCGCCGCGCCGTCCGTGGTTTGCCCGCCCAGCTTAACGCCGTCGCTGTACACCTCGGGGTATATGAAGCTGTAACCGACCATGACGTAAGTAAGCACGCTGGCGGCCAATATCAAAACGGCCCCGGCCACTGTGAGGGTCGGAAGCAGCCACGCGGACGCGCCTTTATTGGTTTTGTTTTCGGTCTTATTTTTGGCGCCCAATATGGCCGGCATACTTATGGCTCACTCCCTCCGTCACGGAAAATCAACCGCGCCGCGCGGTTCCCGAGTAATTAAAACCGCCCCCGTATTATATGTCTGGAAGGCGGAAAATACAATTACAGGGAAGTTACAATTCAACTGCAATATACTACGCACTTGCGGCCGTCAACCGCGCCGATCAGCGCTATGCCGCGCTTGCGCGCGATTTGGACGGCTTGCCGCGTCGGTACGGCGGACGACGCCACTAACGCCGCCCTGCAGGCGGCCGCCTTTTGCAGCAGCGCGCTTGAAGGCCGGCCGCTTGTCAGCAGCGCCATGCCGGAGGTGTCCAATTCCCGCAGCGCGGCGTCGCCGATTACCTTGTCAACGGCGTTGTGGCGTCCCAGATCCTCATGGTACAGCACAAGCTCGTGCTGCGCGCACAAGGCCGCGCCGTGGACGCCGCCGCCGTGCGGGAACAGCGTATGCTCCGTGCGCGCGCACTCCGCGTGCGCCCGGAACTCGGCCATATAATCCAAAACGACGTTTAAGTCCAGCGGGCGCTTGGGCGGCCTTATCAGCGAGCGTTCCGCCTGTGGCCCGTCCCTCAGCCAGACCGAGGCCGCGCCGCGCGTTTCGTTGACCGACAGCATCTTTATCTCGTTTGCCGACACTATCGCCCCTTCGGTCAGCAGATATCCCACGACCAGAAGATTCAGGTCGCGCTTAGTACACAGAAACGTGGTGAACGGCACGTCGTTTACATGCAGCGTGAGCGTGTATTCCTCGACGACCGGCTCCGAGCCGGTCTCCAGCCGGCCGTCGCTGTATAATGTGACCGGCAGATCGGTAAAGCCCTCCATAACCGTATCCCCTTGCTACCCCTTTAGTTGCTACCCCTTTACCTGCTTCACTATGTCCACCGTGCGGCGGCACATCTCGGTTATGGCTCTCCAGTTATGTTCCTCTATCATCTTAGGCGTCGCCATATACGAGCCGCCGCACGCTATGACCGACGGACAGCGCAAATAATCGGCCAGATTCTCCAGCGTAACGCCGCCGGTCGGAACAAAACCTATCGTTCGATAAGGCGCGGACAGCGCTTTTATCATGGCGATGCCGCCCGCCTGTTCCGCCGGGAAGAATTTGACCGCCTCAAGCCCCAGCTCGATGGCCGTCTCAATCTCGGTAGGCGTCATACAGCCCGGAAAAACGGCCGTGCCGAGCGTAAGGCAGGTTTCGACGACGCGCCGGTTCAGGCCGGGAGAGACCATAAAGTGCGCGCCCGCGTCATAAGCGGCCTTGACTTGGCCCGGCGTAAGCACTGTGCCCGCGCCCACAAGCATTTCGGGGCGGTGCTTGCGTATCTGCGCGATGGCCTTCTCGGCGCCCTCCGCGCGGAATGTGATTTCGATCAGCGGCAGCCCTCCCTCAAGCAGCGCGTCCGCCAGCGGCAGAGCGTCGCGCTCGGGATGGTCGAGCCTGATGACCGGCAATGTGCCGAGCAGTGTGATCGAGCGGCGTATCGGATCCATGCGCCTCCCTCCATTCTGTAGATATTCTACCACAAAAACGCCTATCAGTCTACAATTTTTTGGTCGCAATTGTTCGTTGTTATTCCACACCCGTTATGATATACTGTCCACAATAAAACGCGCGTGAAGGGATGGGCCGATGCACAGGAAAATGTTCGCGCTCGCGAAGCCTTATGGACGCGACCTCATATGCGCCGCCGCCGCGTCGCTTACGCTGATTGCCGCGGGCGTGGTAGCGCCGTGGCTGCTGCGCGACCTGACCACGCGCCTTGAGCTGCGCGACGGTGTGACGGGCGGTTTGCTGCTCGCTTATGCGCTGTGGTTAGCGGCCGCCTATTCCGTGCAGGCCGTATGCCGTTACTTCTCGTCCTACCTGTCGCACCGCGCGGCGTGGCGCTTAGTGCCGCGCCTGCGCGCCGATTTGTATAACCACATGCAATACCTGTCGCCCGGCTTCTACTCCACCCGCCAGACGGGCCAGCTGATGAGCCGCGTGGTCAACGACACCGAAAAGCTGGAGCAGCTTATAGCGCACGTCATACCCGAGCTGGCCACCAGCGTGCTGACCTTTATAGCCGTACTCATACTGCTGCTGATGATTAACCCGCTGCTGACGCTGTTCGTGCTGCTGCCCGTACCGCTGCTCGGCGCGGGAGGCTGGCTGTTCGCCAAAAAAATCAGACCCATGTTTTCAAAGGCGCAAAGCCTGCTGGGCGATTTCAGCGGCGCGCTGCAGGAGAATATATCGGGTGTTAAGGAGATACAGTCCTTTGGGCGGCAGGGCGGAGAGTATAGGAAGATATCAGGGTTGGCGTCCGCGTATTCCGCCGAGATACTCCGCGCGCTGCGCACCAGCGCGCTGTTTCACAGCTCGACCGGCCTGCTGACCTCGGCCGGCACGCTGATAGTGGTGTCGCTGGGGGGCTGGCTGGCCATGCAGGGGCGGCTGGCCATAGGGGACATACTCGCCTTTGTCCTTTACCTGAATATGCTGTATCAGCCCATTCAGGCCATGGCGCAGCTGCTTGAGAATTTCCAGTCGGCATATGCCGGCGCGGAGCGCGTCTTTGAGATAATGGACGCCGCGAGCGACGTTCGCGACGAGCCGGGCGCCCGGCCGCTCCAGGCGGTGAAGGGAGACATACGGCTGGAGTCGGTGTCGTTTAACTACGAATCGGGCGACCAGCATGTGCTCAGGTTAGTTGACCTTGAGATACCCGCGAAGAGCTTCGTCGCGTTCGTGGGGCCTACAGGCGTGGGAAAAACCACGGTAATAAACCTGCTCATGCGCTTTTACGACCCGACCGGCGGCCGCGTGCTGATAGACGGGCACGACATAAGGCATGTAACGCTTGAGTCGCTGCGCCGCA
>WRLW01000153.1 GCA_009777435.1 Oscillospiraceae bacterium
GGAGCATAGCGCGAGGTTGGCGTAGACAGGGTGGGTGTGCAGTACAAAGGCGCCCAGCAGCGCGTGAACCCCGGTTTCGACCGACGGTCTCAGCGGCCGGTAGCCCCGCTCCTCCGTCACATCCCTGAGAGTTTCGGTTTCGACGACCGCGAACCCGTCGGTTTCGGTGACCTGGCGCAGACGATACCCGGACGCCTTGATGGCCATCAGCCCGTCTCCCAGCTTGACCGAAGTGTTGCCGCCGCCGCCCTGCACATAGTCCTCGCGTGAACCGGCGGTTTGTGACATGCGCGCGAATTCTTTTAACATAATCTCAATCCTCAATCCAAAATATAATACGCCTTACAGCGGCGCCGGTGTCAATCGGTTCATCCTCCTCGCAGGCCGGATGAAGCGGCTCGAATTTCATGGCAGCACCTCCTTGATGGTAAAGCTGTTCCGTATAGCCTCATGGGCGGCCTGGATGCCGGGCAGTTCCCCGCTTCTCAGCATCTGTGATACTATATTGCCGAGCGCCGTGCCCTCGGCCGGGCCGGCGTATACCGGCAGGCCGGCCGCTTGGGCGGTGAGCTTGTTGAGTATATCATCCTGCGAGCCGCCGCCGATTATGTGTATGCTCGTATACCGCTTGCCGGTAAGCGCCTCGAGTTCTTTTATACTGTCCGCGTACGCGCGCGCGAGGCTTGAATAAACACACCGCACGATATCCGCGGCGCCGTCAGGCCGCGGGTATCCCGCTTCAACGCACTTCAGCTCGATGGCGCGGGTCATGCTCTCCGGCGCGAAAAACGCCGCGTCGTTGACGTCTACAAGGCCGTCGTAATCCGAATCCCGCGCCATATTTTCCAAAACGGCGTAGGATGGGCTGTCTTTCATTTCGCGGCGCACGGACTGAATCATCCATAAGCCCATGATGTTTTTAAGGAACCGGTATGTTCCGCCATATCCGCCCTCATTGCTGAACCCCGCTTTCCGGGCGGCTTCCGATAAGATGGGGGTATCCGACACGACGCCGAGCAGGCTCCACGTCCCGCTGGATATATACACGGAGCCGTCCCCTTTGGCGGGCACAGCCATGAACGCGCTGGCCGTGTCGTGGGAGGGGGTAAGCCCGTGGACGACCGGCTGAAAGATGCCACGCGGGAATCCGAGGCGCTCTATGATATCCCAGTCCCAGTCCCGGGTTAGGGCGCTGACTAATCCTGTGGTGGACGCGTGCGTGTACTCCGAGCGCTTCCCGCCGTATATCCGATAGTGCAGGTAATCGGGAATGAGCAGGAGGCTGTCCGCCCGCTCCAGCAGACCGGGGCTCTTGAGCTTCAAGGCCATGAGCTGATACACCGTGTTAAAAGGCTGTTTTTGGATGCCGGTGCGGGCGAAATGCTCATCATAAGGCACAAGCCGCTCGACCTCAATATCCATGCCGTCCGTCCGGCTGTCCCGATAGGCCACGGAGTCTCCAAGCAGACTGCCGTCACGGTCTGTCAAAACGAAATCCACGCCCCATGTGTCTATACCGGCGCTGTGAGGGGGCGTGCCGAGCGCGGCGCACTTTTGCAGGCCCGTATTGGCTTCGGCAATCAGCGCGTCCGTGTCCCAGCACAGCGTGTCGCCGCGTTTTGTCATATCGTTGGGAAAGCGGTGGATCTCCTTTAGTATGAGCCGCCCATTATCCAAACACCCTCGAATATGTCTCCCGCTTGACGCCCCGATATCAACGGCAAGGTAGTAATTCAAGGCCAATACCTCCTTTTACCAGTATCACCTAATTATAAATTAGCATGGCTCAAAATACAATGACGTTTCACTCTAAAAAGACGCAAAAAAACGCAAGCGTAAAACGAGCCCGCGCCTGTAAGGACGCGGGTCATTTTGAACCCTTAGTTCTCGAAACCCTTGACGGCGGCGGTGTTAAGGCCGGACGCCGGGGCCGTGAATTACCCCAGCGCCACATCAAGCACCATCATTATCAAAAATCCCGCGATGACGCTCAACGTACCCGCGTGGGAATGTTCGCCCAGATTCGCCTCGGGGATCAACTCCTCAACCACAACATAAATCATGGCTCCGGCGGCGAAAGAGAGAAGCCACGGCATAACGGGCAGGAGCAGCACGGCGAGAAGCGCGGCCAAAAAACCGAAAATCGGCTCCACCGCCCCGGATATGCAGGCTAACCCAAAGGCTCTGCCGGGCGATATGCCCTCTTGCCGCAAAGGAAGCGAAATTGCCGCGCCCTCCGGGAAATTCTGAATACCGATGCCGATGGCCAACGCGACGGCGGCCGCGTACATCGCCGGGTTGTCATGCTGAAGCGCCAAAGCGAACGCCAGCCCCACCGCCATGCCCTCGGGTATGTTGTGCAGGGTCACGGCGAAAATCAGCAGCGTCGTGCGTTTCGAGGCCGAGGCAGGCCCTTCCCGGACATTGGACATAGGGTGAAGGTGCGGTATGATATGGTCTAACAGCATCAAAAACAATACGCCAAGCGCAAACCCGCAGGCCGCGGGTATCCACCCGGCCATACCCTGCGCTTCCGCTTCCTCGATGGCGGGGAGCAGCAGGCTCCACACGGACGCCGCAAGCATCACACCCGCCGCGAATCCAAGGGAGACATGCTGGAACTTACCCGGCGCGGATTTTCGGAATATAAAAACCGTAGCGCCCCCTAAGCAGGTCATTGCGAAAATGAAGCCCAATCCGCCGCCTATGGTTAAAAATGATTGCAAAAAAAGCCCCCCTGTTCTTCTCCGCCGGACGGAGAAAGCAAGTATGCCGCCTCATCGTCACGAATAATCCGGCGGGCCGCGTGGGATATCCCGCCATATAATTTTACAAAATTGTACCCTAAAAACCTAAAAATGTCAATATATCCATTGGCCTTTGCCGCGGCAAAGGCCAATGGATATATCGCGCAAATCCCTGTAGGGGCGCGCAATGCGCGTCCGTGGTTTATTTTACCACAACGCGCAGGGGGAATCACGGGCGCGCAATGCGCGTCCCTATAAGAGCGGCTGAATGGCGGTGTGAATTTTGGGGTGATGACAAATAATGCCATAAATAATGAAAACGCGAGTTAAATGGTTGAAACGGCTAAATCATTATATTCTTTGTATTAGATTTTATTGGTAAAATAAATTATAATTCGTGATAGTTACAAGTATTTTTTGGGCAAATTGCTGTAAAAGATGGGGGTTGGCTCGGTTGAAAGGAAGCGTTCAGGAGAAAACAGAATTGCCCCGAAAGCTAAGCGCAGCCGAAAAAGCGGCCCGAGCCCTAAGGCGGCACTGGCAGCTTTACGCCATGCTTATTATACCCGCGGCCTTTATTATCATTTTCAACTACATGGTTTACCCGAATTTGCGCATTGCCTTTATGAACTACCGGCCCGCCAGAGGCTGGAACAGCGACTGGGTAGGGTTTGAGATTTTCCAGAAGGTATTCCGGGATCCCGACTTCAAGCGCGCGTTCCGCAACACCTTGGTATTTAATATTGCCGACGTCATACTGCAATTCCCCGCGCCCATCATTCTTGCGCTGGTACTCAATGAGCTGCGCCTGAGAAGATTTAAGCGCGTATCGCAGACCATTATGTATCTGCCGCACTTTTTGTCGTCGGTTATCGTCGCCTCGGTCGCTTATACCCTGTTCCGGCCGCAGACCGGTCTTGTGAACGTGGCTCTTATGAATATGGGCTTCATTGAAACGGGCATCCCGTTTCTGACCGAAAAATGGCACTGGGTCTTTACCTATCTCTCCATAAATATATGGCAGCAGGTGGGCTGGGGCTCGATTATATATCTCGCGACCATAACGGGTATAGACCCCACGCTTTATGAGGCCGCCACGGTTGACGGCGCGGGACGTTCCAGACGCCTGTGGCATATAACCCTGCCGGGTATACGGCCCACCATCGTCCTGCTGCTGATAATGCGTCTCGGCCAGCTTCTCGGCTCCGGCTTCGAGCGCCTGAACGCTTTCGGAAACGTTAACGTGCGCGAGTTCCAGTATCAGCTTTCAATATACATATATGAAAAGGGTCTCGGCCCGGCCGGAGATTTTTCACGCGCCGCCGCCGTCGGGCTGTTTCAGACATTAGTTGGATTGTTAATGGTTTTCGCGGCGGATCGGGCCGCGAAAATGCTTGGTGAGGACGGGCTGCTCTAAT
>WRLW01000154.1 GCA_009777435.1 Oscillospiraceae bacterium
ACCCGGGGTTTTTTCCCCCTTGGGGGGGGGCCGCCCCGGCCCCCGCCACATCGTTGTGAAAAACGAGCAGGCGGTCATCAGCCCGCCGTGGAGCATCCATTCGGGCTGCGGCACGGCGCGCTACACATTCATTTGGGCTATGGGCGGCGAAAATAAAGTGTTTGACGATATGGACATCGTACCCGCGCCGGAGCTGAGATAGAAAGGAGGCGCGCGCATGATAAGGAAATTTTCACTTGAGGGCAAAACCGCGCTTGTCACAGGGGCTTCCTGCGGCATCGGGTTCGCCATCGCAAAGGGCTTGTCGCTGGCGGGCGCAAGGATTACCTTCAACGACATCAGCGCGGAGCTTGTCGATACAGGCTTGGCCGCCTATGAGGCGGCGGGCATAAGCGCGAAGGGCTATGTATGCGACGTCACCGACGAGGCGGCCGTTAAGGCGATGGTCGCCTGTATTGAAAAAGACGCCGGCCCCATCGATATTCTGGTCAACAACGCTGGAATAATAAAGCGCGAGCCGATGCACGAGATGGATGAACAGGATTTCCGAAAGGTCATCGAGGTTAACCTGATCGCGCCGTTTATGGTGGCCAAGGCTGTGCTTCCGGGAATGATGGCCAGAAACGGCGGGAAGATAATAAACATCTGCTCCATGATGAGCGAGCTTGGACGCGAGACCGTTTCGGCTTACGCGGCCGCCAAGGGCGGGCTTAA
The DNA here is from genome assembly GCA_009777435.1 of Oscillospiraceae bacterium. GTDB lineage: Bacteria > Bacillota > Clostridia > Oscillospirales > UBA929 > WRMG01. The sequence goes on from WRLW01000154.1 coordinate 715, forward strand.
AATGCTGACCCGCAGCATATGCGCGGAATACGGCGGCCGCAATATCCAGTGCAACGGCTTGGGGCCGGGTTACATCGCCACCCCGCAGACCGCGCCTCTGCGCGAAAAGCGGCCCGACGGCAGCCCGCACCCCTTCGACAGCTTTATCTTATCCAAAACGCCCGCGAACCGCTGGGGCGAACCGGAGGATCTGGTCGGCCCCGCCATATTCCTTGCGTCGGAGGCTTCGGATTTTGTCAATGGGCATATCCTGTATGCAGACGGCGGCATTTTGGCCTATATCGGCAGGCAGCCGCAAGCGTAAAGCCACGCGGTTACGGCAGGTACGAACGCCCCAGATAGTTTATCGCGCCGGGGTCGAATACCTGAGAGACCCGAAACGCGCCGTGGTTGTCATACTCGCAGTCGTATATCTGATAACCGGCCGTGCCTGATACCGTCACAAGCACATGCGGGGGGCCGAACCCCGCGTCGCCCTGCACGCGGTAAACCACGCACGACACCGCGCCCAGCTGCACATAACGCCTCGGGAACAGCTCATAAAAGCCCTCGCCGCTCTCAAGTATCAGCGCCCAATCCTGTCCGTCGTCAAATACAAAGCCATGCTCGCCGTCATAATACGCCTCGGTGTACAGAGACAAAACCGCGTCCCGGCCGCCGTCAAAATCAGATATCTCCATCTCCCAGGCGAGCGTCATGCCCGACAGGTCAATCTCCGCGACAGGGCGTATCATGGTATAGCTGCTTGTGTCCGCGCCCGCGTCTTGGCTTACTTCCGCGGACGCGCTCCCTCCCCCGGCCGCGCTTTCACTCCCGCCCCCGGACATGCCTCCGCCCGCGGGCGGAGGCGCGGCCGGGCGCGCCGCGTCGGGTTCGTCACGCAGGGGCGCTAAGGAGTCATATGTGTTCCCGCCGTCGTCATAGCCGCCGGCCGGGTATATGGCATTTTCGTTATAGACGCCGGCGCCGGATATGGCGGGCGGCGCCATTTCGGGCGCGCCTCCCGTGCCGCCGCCCGGACGCCACAGGCCCCCGAAATAAGCGACCATGACCATTACGGCCGCGGCGGCGGCCAGCGCGGTGAAACGTCCAAAGACGAACCTCCGGCCTGAGCTTTGCGCGCGTCCGGCGCGGAACATCACATCGGCTAACAAGGCTTCGGGCGGCTCGACAAGGCCGCGCGCGGCGTTTTGAACGGAGAGCGCGAACTCGAAGCTTTGGCGGCATTCAGCGCAGCCGGCTATATGATTATTGAATTCCGCATATTCGGCGGACGCGCCGCCGTCCTCGGAACGGTCGAGCATGTCGTCTATCAGCTCCAAGCATCTGTTGCAGTCCATCAAAACACCTCCTTACCTTTTATGACGAGCCGCGCGGCCAAAAGTTCCCGCGCTTTATCAGTTCACGGCGCAAGCTGTCCCTCGCGCGCGACAGCCGCGACTTTACAGTACCTTCCCCGATCTCAAGGATCTCGGCTATCTCCGTGTACGACAGCTCATGCACGGCACGAAGAATGAACACCGCCCTGTGTTCCTCCGACAGCCCGCCCATGCTCTCCGCCAGCGCGCCGCGCAGCTCGGACAGCTCGGCCGCCGTTTCGGGCAGGTAGCGCAGATCGGGTATCTCCTCCGGCACGCCGTGATACCCGTCGTTATCGCCGCCGCCCAAAGCGGAAAAGGGTATGGCGCGCTTCGCCTTGCGCGCGTGGTCTATACACAGGTTAAGCGTAAGGCGGTACATCCAAGTGGAAAACGAGCAAGTCCCATGAAACGCGGGCAGGCTTTTGAAGGCCCTCAAAAACGCTTCCTGAGAGATATCGAGCGCGTCCTCGGCGCTGCCCGTATGCCTGAGCGCCAGCGTGTATACGCCGCGCTGATGCAGGCGCACCAATTCCTCAAAGGCCGAGCGGTCGCCGCCTTGGGCGCGCTCCACCGTCTCGCGGTCGTTTACAGGCATTACGGATCACCTCCCGACGCTCTTTCCCGTTTTAAGCTATCACGGCCATTTTTTTCAAAATATCACAGGCGTCGCCCCGCGTGCGCATGGCCACTATCTCAGCCTTCAGACGCCCGGCGCGCGGCAGCCCGTGCAGATACCAGCAAAAGTGGCGGCGGGCCTCCAATACCGCGGCGCGCTCCCCCTTATGCTCAAGCGCGAGCGCGAACTGCTTTCCGGCCCACTCGGCGCGCGCCTCCGGCGTGGGCGGTCCGGGTATGGGCCTGCCGTTCAGGGCCGCGTCTAACTCGGCGAACACAAACGGGTTGCCAAGGGCCGCGCGCCCCGCCATCACAAAGTCCGCGCCCGTATGACGTTTGGCGCGCAGAGCGGTCTCGGCGGAATGGATGTCGCCGTTGACGATCACCGGGATACCGACCGCGGCCCTGACCGCGGCGATATCGTCCCAGTCGGCCGCCCCGGCGTACATCTGCGCCTTGGTGCGCCCATGCACGCACACGGCCGACGCGCCCGCCTGCTCGCATATGCGCGCGAACTCCACGGCGTTCAGCGAGCCTTTGTCCCAGCCGCGCCTGAATTTAACAGTGACCGGCACATCGACGGCGGCGCATACGGCCTCCACAATGCGCCCGGCCAGCGGCGGGTCTCGCATCAGCGCGCAGCCGTCGCCGTTTTTAACTATCTTGGGCGTGGGACAGCCCATGTTGATATCCACAAAGTCCGCGCCCGACATGTCGAGCGCTATCACGGCCGCCTCGGCCATACACGACGGGTCGGAGCCGAATATCTGAACGCCCGCCGGATGCTCGCCCTCGCCGAGCGCCGTCAGCCGGACGGTTTTGGCGTCGCGGTACACCAGACCTCTCGACGACACCATCTCTGTAACCGTGATAAGCGGCGCGAACGCGCGGCACACGGCCCTGAACGCCAAATCGGTCACACCCGCCATGGGCGCGAGCGCCAGCCGCCGCCCCGCCGTCAGCTCGCTGAAAGAGCGCATACAATCATCCCCGCCCTCAGCCTGAAAACCGTCACTCTTTCAAACCGCCGGCGTCCCGGCCGCGTATCTGCGCGCGCTTTATCTTGCCGCTGACGGTTTTTGGCAGTTCGTCCTCGAAAACTATGATGCGCGGATACTTGTAAGGCGCGGTTAACTTCTTTACATGCTCCTGCAATTCCTTGATTAGCTGCGGCGTGCCCTCGATTCCGCGCTTCAGCACGACCGTGGCCTTGACCACCTGCCCGCGAACCGGATCCGGGGCGGCCGTCACGGCGCACTCGACCACGCCGGGATGCTCAAGCAGCGCGGATTCCACCTCAAACGGGCCAATACGGTATCCCGAGCATTTGATAACGTCGTCATTACGGCCCACGAACCAATAATAGCCGTCCATATCGCGCCAGGCGACGTCGCCCGTGTGGTACACGCCGTCCCTGATGACCTTGGCGTTATAGTCCGGGTCGTTGTGATAGCCGTGGAACAGCCC
>WRLW01000155.1 GCA_009777435.1 Oscillospiraceae bacterium
GGAAATCATTCCACCGGCACGACGGGCAGCGGTAATGCGGCGGCAGCGCGTTGACCTCCGTGATGCCCGCCAGATAGGCCACTATGGAGGAACCCACCGAGCCGCGCGAGCCCACGGTGTAGCCGTCGGCGAGGGACTGCGCGACTAACTTATGCGCCGCCATATATATAACGTCATAGCCGCCGTCGATAATCGGCTCAAGCTCAAGGCGCACGCGCTCTTGAATGTGTTCGGGCGGCGGGTCGCCGTAGATTTCGGTCATGCGCGAGAGCGCGAGGCCGCGCAGCTCCGCCGCCGAGCCTTCGATGCGCGGCGGAAAAAATATGTCCTTGCGCACAGGCTGAAGCTCTTCGATGCGGTCGGCTATAAGGTTTGTGTTGGTCACTACCACCTCATAGGCCTTGTCGCGCCCGAGGTACTCAAACTCGTCGAGCATCTCGCGCGTGGTTCGCAGGAACAGCGGTATCGGCCTGTCGTGATCCATATCCTTGGCGTTCATGATTATTTTCCTGAAAATTTCGTCGCCGGGGTCAAGGAAATGCACGTCGCCGGTCGCGACCACCGGCTTGCCGGACTCCGTACCCAAGCGGCATACCGTGCGGTTGAACTCGCGGAGCTGCTCGACATCGGCGACCGTTCCGTTTTGGAGCATGAACATATTGTTGCACAGCGGCTGTATCTCAAGATAATCATAGAACTCGCAAATTTTAAGCAGGCCGTCCCAAGTCTCGCCGCCCGTTACGGCCGAAAACAGCTCGCCGGCCTCGCAAGCCGCGCCGATTACCAGATCCTCGCGCCGCGCGGCGATATCCTCGCGCGCGAGGGCGGGGCGCGAGCGGAAGCCCTTTATATGCGCTTGTGAGGTCAGCTCAAACAGGCTCCGCATCCCGGCGGCGTTTTTGGCGAACAGGATTATATGGAACATTTTTCGCCCGCGCGCCTTGGCGCTCTCGTCGCGCAAATAGGCCTCGCAGCCGTACAGTACCTTAAAGCTGCCTTTGATATGCTTGAAGCGGGCCTTCATTACGTCGGGGAACGCGTGCAGAACGCCGTGGTCGGTGACGGCGACGGCCGTGTGGCCCCATTCGGCGCAGCGCTTTAGCAGCTTATCGGGATCCGTCATGGCGTCCATGCTCGACATGTTGGTATGCAGATGCAGCTCGACCCGCTTTACAGGCTCGTCGTCCGCGCGCTCGATCGGAAGCTCGGCGGTTTGAATGTCGCTTGGAGTTAATATAAGCTCGTCGCTCTCGCCGAAGCCGCGCCACTCCATCTTGCCGCGCACCTCCAAGGTGTCGCCGGCCTTGACCAGCCCGGGTATATGGGAGGGGTCGGCGCCGGGCGCTTTGCCGTTGAAGTCGCTGAGCTTCTTAAAAAAACGCTGTACGCGCACGGCGCCGCCGCCGTCGGTCATATCAAAGCTCAGGCGCGCGCCCGTTCTGGTTTCGGCGGAGTCCACGGCAAATACCATGCCCGCCACGCAGACCGAGGCGGCGCCCGTGATTTGAGACATGGGTATGGGCTTGGCCTTGAACGGCTTGCCCAGCAGGGCCTTCGGCTTGCCCGCGGAGACCGGCGCCCGGGCGGAGGCTTGCTCGGCGACGGCGCGCACGCGCGCTTCGCGCTCCGCGCCGAACGCGTCGGGATTGAAACGGTTGCCCGACTCGGCTATCTCAACGGCCTTTAGGCCCTCGTAACGCTCCGACAATACGCGCAGACAGCTTTCGCGGATGCCGCAGGCCATGTCGGCGGGTATCTCGACGCGCGGCGTAATCGTGATGGTATCGGAGCCGGCCTGCCAGCCGGCGTCGCGAAAAAAGCCGTTAAGCGAAGGCAGGGCGTTTGACATAACGCAAACCGCGCGCTCGGTGTCAAACGCGGACAGCGGCGCGGTAAGCGACGCCTCGGCGCGGCCTACCGTAAAAAAAAGCGCCATCGCGCGCGTCAGCTCGGCCGTGTCGGGAAACGCGCCGCCGGCGCCGCGCAGGAGAACCCGCAGAACGTCCGCGTCCGCGTCGTGCGATACCGACACCACCTCGCAGCGCGCGAACGGCTTTGTGAGCGCGGCGGGGTGCGCGGCTATGAATTCTTGGAATACGGTTTGGAACTGTTTCATCTGCCGACCTCAAAATCCTTATACATCAGGCTGGGCTGTATGCCCGTGTTGTTCTGGTATTTGCCGCCGCCGTACTCGACGTAATCCCCGCTTATCTCATGGTAGTATATCTGGCATATCTCGATAAAGGGGTATACCCTAACGGGGTGGACGCACTGTATTTCCAAAGTCCAGTAGCCGGAAAAGCCTATATCCCCAAAGCCTGCCGTTACATGCACATATAAACCGAGCCTGCCGATGGACGAGCGGCCCTCAAGCATCGGGACGTAGCTGTTTGTGTATGTATGCTCGACCGTGCGCCCGAGATATAATATGCCGGGCCGCAGAATCAAACCGTCGTCCGGTATCGCGATTTTTTCAGCGGGTAAAGGCTTTTTCATATCCAAAACGTCGTCGGTATACACCAAAAGCTCGTTATGCAGGCATAAATTATAGCTGTTCGGATTAAGCCGCTTCTCGTTATACGGCGTGATGCTTATTTTTCCGTTTCCGATCTGCTTCTTTATCTCAAGTCCTGATAAAATCATATGCCGTCCCAACCCTCGATTCGTTCCATAAGCTTGTCCAAAACATTGCTGGACGTCAGAGTGCCCACGATTTTGCCCTTTTCAAAAAGCAGCCAGCCGCCCTCCGTGCCGGCGAAGCCTATATCGGCGCGGCTCGCCTCGCCGGGGCCGTTGACCTCACAGCCCATGACGGCTACGGTCAGGGGCGCCGTGATGTGCGCCGCGCGCCGCTCGAGCAGCTCGGCCATGCCGATTACATCGGCGCGGCAGCGCCCGCAGGTGGGGCAGGAGATTATCTCAACGCCGTCGCTGCGCAGCCCGCACGCGCGCAGTATGGCTAACCCGGCGCTTACCTCGCGCACCGGGTCGCCTGTGACGCTCACGCGTATGGTGTCGCCTATGCCGTCAATCAGCAGAGAGCCTATGCCGGCCGCCGATTTGACCAGCGCCGTGTCGTATGTGCCCGCTTCGGTGACGCCCAAGTGCAGAGGATAATCACACCTTTCGTGAACTATCCTGTTCGCGGCCACGGTGTCGCGCGCATTGGAGGCTTTAAGCGAGAGTACGATATCGGTAAACCCGAAATCCTCAAGGACGGCGGCCTGCTCCAGCGCGGACGCGGCGAGAGCCTCGGGCGCCGGGCCTCCGAAACGCGCCAGCAGCTCCTTTGACAGCGAGCCGCCGTTGACGCCGATGCGTATGGGTATGCCGCGTTCGCGGCACGCGGCGGCCACGGCTTTGACATGCTCCGGCTTGCGCATATTCCCCGGATTTATGCGTATCTTGCCTATGCCGGCCTCACAGGCCGCCAGCGCTAACCTGTGGTCGAAATGAATGTCGGCGACCAACGGTACGGGAGACTCCGCGCATATGGCGGCCAGCGCGCGCGCCGCTTCGCCGTCGGGTACGGCCAGCCGCACTATATCACAGCCGGCGGCGGCCAGCGCCCGTATCTGCGCCAGCGTGGCGGGCGCGTCGCGCGTGTCGGGATTGGGCATCGACTGCACCGAGACGCGCGCGCCGCCGCCTATGGCGGCCCCGGACGCGCCTCCGCTCACGTTGACCCGGCGTTTGGTCATGGCCCGACGCCCCTGACCAGCTTGACGATATCGTTGAACATGACCAGAACCATAAGGGCAAACAGGCAAATCATTGCCGCGCCGTGTATGGCGCCCTCTATCTTGGAGGGCAGCGGCTTGCGGCGGACGGCCTCGATGAGCAGGAACAGCAGCCGCCCGCCGTCGAGCGCCGGTATGGGCAGCAGATTGACTATGGCCAGATTCAGCGATATCAGGATCATCATGCCCAGAATGTTCCACACGCGGTCAAGCACGGTTATCTCCGCGGTCACTATGCTGTTGACGGCGCCGCCCATGCCGACCGGGCCTATCAGGTCGCTGATGCTGGCGCTGCCGCGTATAAGCTCGCCGAGGCTGACCCAGACAAGGCGGCAGTTGTCGGCGGCGTATCGCATGGCATAGCTCAGCTTGTCGGCGCCGCTGATATTA
>WRLW01000156.1 GCA_009777435.1 Oscillospiraceae bacterium
CGACGGATACATCGTCGAGTTCAGGCTCCCGTTCAGGGGCGGCGCGGAGGCCGGAATGATGGCTGGGCTTGACATTATAATCAACGACGTTGACCCGCCCAACGGCGCCAACCGCAGAATGACCTCTTGGAGCGATACCGAGGACAGCGGCTACGGCAGCTCCGAAAACTGGGGCAAAATCGAGCTTGTCAATACGCTGCAATACGTGGCGGTAACATTCGACGCCAACGGCGGGACGGGAACCATGACCCCGGCGTCAGTCCTGAAATACGGTTCCTACACGCTCCCGGCCAACGGCTTCACGCAGGACGGCTACACGTTCGCCGGCTGGAGAGTCAACGGCGTCGCGCCGACGCTCGCCGCGGGCGCGCAGGTCACGCTGGACGCGGCCATAACGCTGAACGCGCAATGGACGGCCATAACGCCCGATGAAACCGAAGAACCCGAGGAAAGCACCCCGCCGTCCGGGGATACCACCCCGCCGCAGACCTCGGCCATCCCCCCAAGCACAACGACAACGCCCTCGACAAGCGCGACGACCATACCCGGCATGGGCGGCGACGATGTTATAGAGATACCCGCAACCATAGACAACACCACGGGCGCCGTGACCTTGAAGCTTGACGACGATAAGCTCGACGCGCTGATAACCGACGCCTTGGCCAAGTCCGAGGAAGAGGAAGAGCCCGCCGAAGTAACCCTCGACCTCACCGGCGTGGACAACGCGACAAGCGCCGTCCTCGACGTGAACGCGGCGCAGGCCTTCGCCGACGCCGACGTAGCCGTGACAGTGAAGCTTCCGGGCGCGGAAGTGACGCTCGGCCCCGACGCGCTGGCCGAGTTAGCCGCCGAGAGCGACATAGGGACTACGCCCATAACCGTGGAAGCGGCGGTCGTGCCCATGAGCGAGCTCAAGGGTATGCAGGCCGCGCAGGTCAAGGGCTATGAGACCGTGGTCAGCATAGACGTATTCGTGGGCGCCGCCAAGGTAGACATCCCGATTACGGTGAGCCTGCCTTATAAGCTGAAGCCCAACGAGGATCCCGAGGGCGTTTGCGTATGGTACATGGACGACAGCGGGAGGCTGACTAAGCTCAACGGCGTGTATAACGCCGAGACGGGCATGATAACCTTCATCATCAACCACCAGAGCTACTTCGTGGTGGGCTACGACCCGGTGACAATGTGGGTCAACGTGTTCGGCGACGTGTCGCCCGCCGACTGGTTCTACGACGACGTGGCATACGTCAGCTACTACTCGTATGTGGACGGCGACGGCAAGGGTAACTTTATGCCGCGCGGCATAACGACGCGCGCGATGTTGGTAACGCTGCTGTGGAACATAGAGGGCAAGCCGGAGCATGAGGGCGGCGTGAGCTTTGACGACGTGGCCCCGGGCACATACTACCACGACGCCGTGATATGGGCCGCCGAGAACGGCATCGTACAGGGCGACGGCAAGGGCGGCTATGATCCTAACGGCGCGATAACGCGTCAGGGCATGGCGACCATGCTTCTGAACTACGCGGACTTCAAGGGCTACGACATACCGGAGAACCGCTCGCTGCCAAGCTTCACCGACTACAGCCAGATAGACATATGGGCCGAGACCGCGGCCAAGAAGCTGTCCGAGGCGGGCGTCATGAGCGGCTACGACGGCGCGTTCGTGCCTCACAAGGACGCCACGCGCGCAGAGCTGTCCGGGCTGCTTAAAAACTTCCTCAGACTCGTCGTAGGCGCGCAGTAACCGATACCAATAAGTAATCGGAGGGACGCGGCATGTTCGCGTCCCTCGTTTATATCTGTATGCGCTGATAATCCTTGGGCGACATACCGTAATGCTTTTTGAATACCGCGTTAAAATGCTTGACGCTGACGAACCCAACCTGCTCCGCTATACTGTAAATTTTTGTCTGAGGCTCTGTCCGAAGAATCCTCGCGGACTGCTCCATACGGATTCGGGCCAAAAATTTTGTATACGATTCGCCAATATTTTTGTGAAACAAATCAGATAAATACGCGGGCGTGACATTAAATTTTCCGGCCAGAAAAGCAAGGCTCAGCGGCTCGCTGTAGTGCAGGCAAATATATTCCTTCGCGGCTTCGGCAAGGGCGCTGATATCCATATTTGATGCCAGCGTGTTGTATCCGTCGCCGCGCAGGCGGCGCAGAAAGACCGAATATGCCGCCGTGATATCCTGCTCCGTAACCTCCGCTTTTTCTGTTAATACGCGCGCCAGATGATAATAAGCGCTCTCAAAATTATTTACATATACAGAATCCCCTTTAGCCGCCGCGGATACAAAGCCAAAGGCCGATAAGGCACATTCGTCTAATGAAAACGGCTTGCCGAAAGCGTTTAACAGCGCCCCTATACCGACAAGCACGGCGGTGTCGTCGCGGACATTCAGCGCGGCTATTATCTGCCCGCATATCCCTTTGATAATATCCGCGTACCGCCTCTGGCTCAAGTGTTCGACACGGCGCAGTTCGCTGTTTTGATCCGTGCAGATAAACGCGTCAAGGGCGGTATGATAGCTCTCACTAAGCCCGAACAAATCGCTCACGGCATCGCCTATCGAAGCGGCAAGCGGAATGTCGGTTTTACCACGGCGCGTCCGCTCTATCGCCGCTTTAAGTTCTAAAGCCCGCGAAAATATATTTTCCTCATATTCGGAGGTTATCAAAAACGCCAGATTTCCAAACATATCCTCACAAAACAAAACCTTATCTAAATCGAGATCACCGCATAGCTCACGGATCATAATCCGGTATAGCAGCCGGTTTTCTTCCGGCATTTTTTGTTTCGCAAACATCAACGTATTGGGCCGGAGTATCATAATGGCTCCCCAGCCGTCGAGAAGGCTTACCTGCATTTTGTGAAGAACCGGATATAAGGCGTTGATCTCCCTCTGATTCTCATGTAACAGCGCCGACAAAAAAGCCGCCTTCACTTCCTCAAACGACTTTTGCGAAAGCGTTTGCAAGCTTTGAACCGCGATATCCCGCAGACTTTCCTCACGGATTTTTTCCGCGATATTATCAAGCGCTTTCTTAAGCTCAGAATCCACCAAGGGCTTGAGAATGTAGTCATATACCCCGCAGCGAACCGCCTGGCGGGCATACTCAAAATCATCGTAACCTGAAATAAGTATTACTTTCGTTTTAAGGCTCTTTTCCTGAATATAACGCGCTAAAGCAAGCCCGTCCATCTCCGGCATACGGATATCGGTAATCACAAGCTCAAATACCTCTTGTTCAAGCAGGCTTACCGCTTGTACGCCGTCCTGCGCGCTGCCGCAAACCTCCCAGCGCGAATCTATCTTTTTAAGATTTGACTCAAGATATCTTAGCATCAACGGTTCGTCGTCCACAAGCAGAACCTTATACATTGATATTCCCCCCGCTTTCGGGTTCAATATAAGGAAACCGGATCATCACAAGCGTTCCGCGCCCTGGCTCGCTCTCGATTATTATTCCGTATGGCATACCGTATTTAAGCCTTATGCGCTTTTGTACATTCACAAGGCCGATATTGCGCGCGAACCGATTTTCGTCACTTTCATCGTTTTGGCAGGCAATGCGTTCGCGTAATTTTTCCAACGCTTCCGCGCTCATGCCGCCGGCGTCGTCCTCCACGCAAATAATCCATGAATCCTGTTCGCTGACTGTGTAAATCCTTATACATACCGCGCTGCTCACTTCCTCGCTTCCATGCACAACGGCATTTTCAACTAAAGGCTGCAAGCTCAGCGCGGGCAGGCTGTAATCAAGGAACCGCTCATTTATATCAATATGGTATTGCAGCTTTGATCTATAACGTATTCGCTGAAACGCAAGGTACGCGTCGATAATCTTCAGCTCCGAGCTTAACGGTATATTGTGGCTGCTGCTCATAATCCCCCGTAAATATACCGAAAGCTTTTCGGCCGCGGTTACCGCGTCTGAGTTTTCGCCGCATTTTACAAGTAAGCTTATCGTGTTAAGCGCGTTATAGAGGAAGTGCGGCCTGATCTGACTGCATAGCAGGTCATACTGCGCTTCCTTTTCAAGATACTGCGCCTCATAGACCTCGCGTAAAAGCAGATTATTGCGCAGGATGCCTTTTTCAAGCT
>WRLW01000157.1 GCA_009777435.1 Oscillospiraceae bacterium
CGGCATGACGGAGGTAAGGCCGGAGAGATTCTGCGCCTGTAAAACATTATAATCCCGATAAGCAGCCTTTTCATGGCTCCCCGACCCGGAGCTTGAAAATCAATTCGCGCATCTGTGCCGTTAATACCGAAAACGGCGCGTCGTGCGCGCGCGCGCGCGCTACCAACACAATATCCATACCCGGCCTGACGCCGCCCTCCAAATTGAGGTAACACGCCTTTAGCCTTCTGCGTATGCGGTTGCGGCGCACAGCGCCGCCCAGCTTTGAGCTGACGGTCAGCCCGAGCCGCGTGACCGGCAGCCGGTTCGGGCGGCAATACATGACCATACAGCCGCTCACAGCGGAGCCGCCCCGCCTGTACAGTCTCTGGAAATCACGGTTTCTGTTGAGTGAAACGGTATGCCTCATACCCAATGCCTTCCCGGACGGCGCGGCATACGCCGTCTGTGCCGGCTATGCCGACAGCTCCTTGCGGCCCTTTGCCCTGCGGCGGGCCAGCACCTTCCGGCCGTTTGCCGTGCGCATACGCTTGCGGAAGCCGTGTACCTTAGAGCGCTGGCGCTTCTTTGGCTGATATGGCCTGATCATAAATAACACCACCTTTTGTTTAATCGTAACTTGAGCATTATAACCCCGCCGCGCGATTACGTCAAGAGTACATTCGCATTTTCAATGCGAAGTACACATTCGCATTTTCCAGGGCAAGAGCATTTACTTTTTTAAGAGGGCGCGGACGGCCAATGGCCGCCCCTACGACCACAAAATGAGGTTTTTCTATGTAGGGGCGCGCATTGCGCGTCCGCAGACCGCATAAACAGGCGACTGCTTTTGCCCCGCGCGTAAAACGCGAAGCGCCGTCTACTCGTCCATTTCCAGTTCGGTCACAACCATGTTTTTGCCGAGCCGCTTTGCCTGCGCGGTGCAGCGCATGGCGCGATCCATGATGGTTTCCGCTGTGTCGTCGGCGTGGCTGGCGGCGAGCCCGACCCCGCACGTCAGGCGCACGGGCAGGTTGAACTCCGTCATGGTGGTCGTGCGGCACAGGCGCTGAGCCAGCCCGGTCGCGTCCTCCATGCCGGTGTGCGGCGTGATAAGGCAGAACGTGGACGTATCGTAGCGCGAGAAATTCTCGTATCCCCTTATGTTCTGGATGATGAGCTTGGAAAAGGCGACCAACGCCGAATCGCCGGCCCCGGCCCCGTATTTTTGGACAAGCTCCGAAAAGTCGTTGAGGTCGAGTATTATCACACAAAACGGCACGTTGCGCTGTGACAGCAAAATGGCCTCGGTCATGTCGGCGTCAAACTTCTTGCGGTTGCCGATGCCGGTCAGCGCGTCGGTCATGGCGCGGCGAAGCTGGTCGTGCTCCCATATAAAGTGATGCCTGCGCGAACGGTTGTAAAGAAAGGACAGGCACGACGCCGAAACCAGTATCACGGCCATGGAGACGGCCCAGACCGGCAGAACGGCCCCGTCGATATCCCTTATATAAAACGTTGAGATATACACCATCGCGGCGCTCAGGGTGACGGCGGCCGCCATAGAGTATGCCCAGCGGCCCGGCAGCGTGAGCATGACCGTGATGCAGGCCGCCGCGCTCAGGCTGAGCGTGACCAAGGTAAAGCCCTTAGACTCGTTGATCATGGCCAAGACGTTATAAGCCGCGGCCATCTCCGCCAGCGTGAACAGCAGGGTTGAGAGGCTGTATGAAAAATTGAACCTCACGCCGATAAAGAACACTATGGAAACAAGCAGCACGGACAGGCGTCCCGTCAGATCGAGCCATGAGCCGCCGTCATGCTCGGACACATGCAGGCCCGCGAAAGCGGCCGCCGCGAAGCCCACGCCCGCGAACAGCATCACCCAGCTCATGACGCGTATGCGCCCGGCCAGCTCCCTGCGCCGGAATTCGCTCTCGAGCGGTTCGTCGGATATTTCGCCGATGATGTTGACGTCGTAAAGCTCTAAACCGACCATATCCACCATCCTCATACTTAGATATTTCCAAGTATACCAAAACATAGTTTCAAAAGCAAGGAAAAAACACGGAAACCAATTTTGCGGCAATATGCGCGGCTCCGGGGCCTTTCTTAACGCGCGTCAAATATGTGATATAAAAAAAGGGGGGAGGAGTAAGCATATGACGACCTACGGCTATATCCGCGTCTCAAGCGCGGATCAGAACGAGGACAGGCAGACGCTCGCCATGAGCGGCCTGAGGATCCCGAAGAAGCGAGTGTTCACCGATAAGCAGTCCGGCAAGGACTTCGACCGCCCCGCCTACAAGGCGCTGATGAAAAGGCTGCGCCCCGGCGACCTGCTCTACATAAAAAGCATAGACCGTCTGGGGCGCAGCTACGACGAGATCCAGAGCCAGTGGCGTATTCTCACCAAGGAGCGCGGCGCGGATATCGCCGTTATAGATATGCCGCTGTTAGACACGCGCCTTAACAAAGACCTGATGGGGACTTTCATAGCCGACTTAGTGCTGCAGATACTGTCGTTCGTGGCGCACAACGAGCGCGAAAGCATCATCAGGCGTCAGGCCGAGGGCATAGAGGCGGCGCGGGCGCGCGGCGTGAGGTTCGGCCGCCCCGCCAAAAAAACGCCCGCGAATTTCATAGCGTATATAAAGCTGTGGGAGCGCGGAAAACTGACGCTCGAAGCAGTCCTGAAGCGCACGGGCCTGAAAGAGGCCACATTTTACAGGCGCCTGCGGGAGTACAGGCAAAAATAAACTATCAAAAGGTGTACCTTTTGATAGTTGTGCAGCCGGCATCAGCTACATAGTATATCGTTGGTTTTTAAGCCCAGTTTAGTGTAAATTTGGCGGCTATTCCCACAATTCGTGTACACGATAGGGTTTCGGCAAGCTAAAAAGGGCGCAAAAGTGCAACTATCAAAAAGTACACCTTTTGATAGTCGCGCTTCATGGCCGGCCAAGAAAAAACACCGTAAACGGGAGGAAAATACCATATGATGAGGTCACTGTACGCGGGCGTTTCAGGCATCCGCGCCCATCAGATAAAGATGGACGTCATCGGCAACAACATATCAAACGTGAACACACAGGGCTTTAAGGCCGGCCGCGCCTGCTTCGTTGATCTGTTCAACCAGACCATGCGCGGCGCGACCTCGCCCAGCTCCGGGTTAGGCGGCATGAACGCCATGCAGGTCGGGCTGGGTGTGTCCACGGCCACAGTCGATAGGGCCTTCACCACGGGCGCGACCATGACCACGGGCCGTATGCTTGATTTGGCGCTTCAGGGCGACGGCCTGTTTGTCTGCAAGCGGGGATCGGATTTATTCTATACGCGCTCGGGCAATTTATATCTGGATGAGGACGGGTTCCTGCTCACGGCGAGCGGCCAGTACCTGCAAGGTATTATGATTGACTCCGAGTATTCTCAGCGAGAGGTCACTTATGAGATAGAAGGAGTATCCCATACTGTGACAGAGACAACCATAGGACTGGAGGTGCCGGAGCCTATAACGCGATATGTCTTTGAAAGCGATAAGGAGGATATCGAATGGGGAGACCTCTCGGATCCTGAAAACGAGGAAAGATTTGAGCTAATAGGCGACATAGTATTTCCTCTGGATTTCACCAATTTTTCCATAGACAGGACAGGCTTGGTGACAGGTCTTTCGCCCGGCGGCGAGCTTGTGGACATAGCCGTCCTGCCGCTGGCCGCCTTCGCCAACTACGAGGGCCTGACGCTTGAGGGCGACAACCTGTACACCCAGTCAAGCAACTCAGGCGTACCGCTGTTTAAGCAGGCCGGACAGGGCGGCGCGGTGGGCGACATGAGGGCCGGCGCGCTGGAAATGTCAAACGTTGACCTGTCCAAGGAGTTCACCGACATGATCGTCACACAGCGCGGCTTTCAGGCCAATTCACGCATCATAACCGTCTCCGACACCATGCTCGAGGAGCTTATCAACCTGAAACGCTGACCATAACAAAACACCCCCGGGCGCTTTCGCGGGCGGGGGACGCGGACGCACACTGTGCGTCCCTACGGCGTTGCGCATAATCAACGGGTCGTAGGGGCGGCCGCCCCCGGCCGCCCCCCGCTTCCCCCCCGGCCCCGGG
>WRLW01000158.1 GCA_009777435.1 Oscillospiraceae bacterium
TACGGCAATCTGTCGAATTTTTCGGGGCCCGCTTTCGTCGAGGGGGCGCGGCCCATCAGCGTGAGGGATCCCGGCACCGTCCTGTTCGCCATAAACGGCGATCGTCCCGCCGGTATGCTCCAAATAGACTATAATTCGTCCATCATGTACGGCGCGGGGCACATAGCCTTTCTTTATCTGTCGCCCGAATACCGCGGCGCGGGCTTGGGCGTCCAGCTGCTTGGGCAGGCCGTTTCCGCCTGCCGCGCCAAGGGCTGTCACTCCATCGCGCTGCGCGTCTATGAAAATAACCTCCGCGCCGTCGGCTTCTATAAAAAATACGGCTTCACCCAGTTCGGGGAGGAGCCCAGCTTCGGCGGCAAGCTGATGCTGATGTCGATAGATATACGGATACCGGCGGTCACGTCATGAGCCTCGAACCGGGCGCCGCGTCGTTTCTGCCGGTCTCGGCCGCCTGCATGAGCGGGCGCGGCTGGGACGGCTATGATTTTTTACTGGTCACGGGCGACGCGTATGTCGATCATCCGAGCTTCGGCGCGGCGGTCATAGGGCGCGTATTGGAAGCCGCCGGCTACCGCGCCGCCGTGCTGGCGCAGCCGGACTTTACGTCGCCGGACGCCTTTAGCGCTATGGGACGCCCGCGATTGGCGGTACTCATAACCGCCGGAAGCATAGATTCAATGGTCGCGCATTACACGGCGGCCAAAAAGCCGCGCCGTCAGGACGACTACAGCCCAGACAGACGCGCGGGCCTGCGTCCCGACCGCGCGGCTTTGGTATACGCGCACCGCGCGCGCGAGGCATTCCCCGGACTGCCGCTCATATTGGGCGGCCTTGAGGCGTCGCTGCGCCGTTTCGCGCATTACGATTACTGGGACGATAAGGTGCGCCGCTCGTATCTGGTAGACGCGCGCGCCGACCTGTTGGTCTGCGGCATGGGCGAGCGCGCCATATTGGAGATAGCGCGCGGCCTGCGGGACGGCGCGCGGATAGACGATCTGCGCGGCATACGCGGCATATGCTACCGCGCCCCGGCCTCCGCCGCCATAGACGGCAAAACGCCCGACGGCGCGTTTGACGCGGTGACATGCGAGCCTTACGAACGCGCCGCCGCATCAAAAACAGCCTTCGCGCGCGCGTTTATGACGCAATACGACAATCAGGACGCCGCGTCGGGCTTGGCCGTCATACAGCGGCACGGCGACACCATAGTCGTGCAAACGCCGCCCGCGCCGCCGCTGAATACCGAACAGCTCGACGCCGTAGCCGACCTGCCGTATACGCGCGCGGCCCACCCGATGTATCCCGGCGGCATAAAGGCCGTCGAGGAGGTGCGCTTTTCGGTTATACACAACCGGGGCTGCTTCGGGTCATGCTCGTTTTGCTCGATAGCCTTCCATCAGGGGCGCGTGGTCAGCGCGCGCTCACACGGCTCGGTACTCGGCGAGGCGCGCGTCATAGCCGCGCTTCCCGACTTTAAGGGCTATATCCACGATGTGGGCGGGCCTACCGCGAATTTCCGGCGCCCCTCCTGCGGCAAAAAGACGGGCATGTGCCGCCGGCGCCTGTGCCTGACGCCCGAGCCGTGCCCCCGGCTTGACCGCGACGGCTCCGATTATCTGGAGCTGCTGAGAAAACTCCGGCGCGTGCCCGGCGTGAAAAAGGTTTTCATACGCTCCGGGCTGCGCTATGACCACCTGCTGCTCGACACGTCCGCCGCCCTGCTCGACGAGCTTGTAAAGCACCATGTGAGCGGCCAGCTAAAGGTCGCGCCCGAACACTGCCGCGACGCCGTTCTCGATCTTATGGGCAAGCCGCGCTGGGCTGTTTACGAGCGTTTCCAAAAGCGCTTCGACGCGCTGAATAAAAAGTACGGCAAGGAGCAGTACCTCGTGCCGTATCTTATATCTTCGCATCCGGGCTGTACGCTGTCCGACGCCGTAGAAATGGCCGAAACCCTCAACAGGACGGGCCGCCGCCCCGAACAGGTGCAGGATTTCTACCCCACGCCCGGCACCCTGTCTACCTGCATGTACCATACCGGGCTGGATCCGCGCACCATGAAGCCGGTCTATGTCCCGCGCTCCCCCAGAGAGAAAGCCATGCAGCGCGCGCTGCTGCAATGGCGGCTTCCCCAAAACCGCGCGCTCGTGATGTCCGCCCTAAGACAAACCGGGCGCATGGACTTGGTGGGCCACGGCCCGCATTGCCTGCTGCGCCCTGAACGCCCCCCGGGATATAAAAAACCCGCGCCGAAGGAGGTCAAGCCTCACGGGACGCGAAAGAAGCGGAACGGCGGAAGATGATATATTATTTTTGAGCCGATGTATAATATAGTTGACATCATGACTAAACTGTATTACTATATGTTTATCTCAATAGTCATATAGTGGAGGTTGGTCATTATGTCGTACATAAGCAAGCGGAATATCGCCAGCATGGTCGCGGGGATTGCTCTAATCGTCGCGTACATCATTTACGCGACGGACGCGAACGCGCCCGCCGCCGAGAATCTGAGAGCGTGGGCGGCCGCGATTCTGGTCTTTATCGTTATCGGCATAGGTATTCAAATCTTGGTGCAGATCATGTTCCACATCGCGCTGGCAATCGGGATTGCCGTAAAAAAAGAGCTTAAAGAGGGCTGCAAACAGGGAGACGAAAGCGTCGAGAGGATCATCAAATCCGAAATGGTCGAGGACGAACGGATAAAAATTATCGAATTAAAGGCTTCCCGCGCGGGTTATTGGTTCATGGGCTTGGGCGTCGCCGCCGCGTTTATGGTTATTGCCTCCGGCGCGGAAACGGTCGCCGCGCTTCATGTGCTGTTCGGAATGTCCGCGCTCGCTTCGGTCGCGGAAGGCGTCGCCGGGATTATCTATCACGAAAGAGGTGTGAAATAATGAGCAAAGGCAGGCCCAGCGCGGAGGATTCCCGCGCGGCCGCGGAGTTTGCTGAGAAGCTGAAACGGAGAGAGCCGTGATGACCCGCAAGCTGATAATAAAAAACAATATTCGGCGGCTGCGCTTTTTCGCCAACGAGATGACACAGCTTGAGCTATCCGAAAAGGCGGGGATTTCACGGCAGACGGTCGTCGCCCTCGAGGCGGGGAAATACACGCCGTCGCTGGAAATG
This sequence comes from Oscillospiraceae bacterium, assembly GCA_009777435.1. Taxonomy (GTDB): domain Bacteria; phylum Bacillota; class Clostridia; order Oscillospirales; family UBA929; genus WRMG01. Next base: position 3,133 of record WRLW01000158.1, read on the forward strand.
GCGTTTAGAATCGCCGATGCTTTCGGCGTATCGCTTGAGCAAGTATTTGAGCGTGTCACCGAGGAAAACGGGAGCCGTCAATAGCCCTGAATGTATTCGTCACATTAGTTAACTTTCTTTTGTAAGCTGCCTGTAAAGCGCGTTTTTGCCCGCGCCCGTTTCGGACGCGGCGCGGCGCGCCGCCTCGCTGAGCGGCATACCGCCCGCGACATAGGCTCTGGCGAGCGCCAGCGCCTCGGCGTCGCGCTCCCCGCCGCTTTCAGGCTCGTCCGCGCCGCGCACCGCCAGCGCGAACTCGCCCTTGGGCGGCGTCGCGGCGAAATACTCCATGGCCTCGGACAGCGTAAAGCGCAGCGTCTGCTCATACAGCTTGGTCATTTCGCGCGCGATAAATATCTCGCGGTCGCCCAGCGCGTCATACAGGTCGCTGAGGGTAGCCGCCAGCTTATGCGGCGCCTCGTAGAATATCATGGTTCGCGTTTCGCCGCGCAGCTGCCGCAGATGCTCACGGCGGACGCTGCTTGCCGTTGACAGGAAGCCCTCGAAGCAGAAGCGCCCGGCCGGCAGCCCCGACAGCGACAGCGCGGCCACGGCCGCGCACGGGCCGGGCACTATGACGGTCTTTATGCCCAAATCATGGCACAGCGCCACAAGGCTCTCGCCCGGGTCGCTCACGGCCGGCATACCCGCGTCGCAGACTAAAGCGGCACATTCGCCGTTTTGGAGCCGAGCCGCTATCTCCGCGCCGCAACGCGCGCTGTTGTGCTTGCGGTAGCTGATCATGGGCGTGCGGATGCCGAGCCGCGACAGCAGCTTAATGGTCACGCGCGTATCCTCAGCGGCGATAAAGTCAACGCCGGCCAGCGTCTCGGCCGCGCGCGCGGAAATATCGCCCAGATTGCCTATGGGCGTACCTACGATATACAGGGTTTTAGGGTTGACGCTCAAGGTTCAGCATCCCCT
>WRLW01000159.1 GCA_009777435.1 Oscillospiraceae bacterium
CGCCACGCCGAAGCCCGCGCCGTGGTAATGCGTGATGTCGCCCACGGCCGTCTCGACGCTCCCGCCGTACGGGGGGAGCTGCTTGGCCGTAACGCCATACAGCGCGCGCGGCCTTATTTTATGGCTTCCGGGCGTAAACGAGTCTAACTGCAAGGTCTGGCGTCCTGACAGCGCGCCCCAGAAGCCCGCGGCGTCGAGCAGCCATTTGGTCTGCGACGGGGCCACTAACCCGCCCTCCAGCAGGGTTTCGACGTCTTGGGCGTATTGCCACATGGTGTTGTCCACGCGCTGGGCTATCCGCGACTGCTCCGACAGCACGATAATGGCGTCGCGCGCCGCGTAATCTAACGCGGTCACGAATTCGGGATGGGTCAGCGCCATATAGCGGTCGGGCGCGGGCAGGGCGGCGCCCGTTTCCAAGCGCTCCATATCGGCCCGGAGCGTTTCAAGCAGGCGCGCGTTCTTTTTGTGCGCGCCGCACAGCTTCCCGAGCCGTTCGTGCAGTCCGCCGTCCTCGCAGGTAAAGGCCGAAAACTCGCCCACAGGCAGTATAACGGACTCCGGCAGCGGCGAGACGCGCCGCTGTGTCTCGGGGTCGAACGAGAACAGCGAGTCTATTTCGTCGCCGAAGAATTCCGCGCGCGCCGGATGCTTCGCGCCGGGCGTATAAAAATCCAAAATGCCGCCGCGCGCCGAAAACTGGGCGGGGGCCTCCACGGCGTGCGTGGGCGCGTAGCCGGCCGAGACCAGCGTTTTTATCAGCGCGTCGCGGCCGTCGGACGCGCCGGCGCGCACGGCGCGCGCCGCGCGCAGCAGCGCGCTTGGCGGCAGTGTGCGCTGCATAACGGCGTCGGCGGTGGCGCAGACGACGCCTGCGCGCGCGCTTGCCATCAGGTGCAGGGCCGACAGGCGCGCGTGTTCCCATTCGTGCGACGACGCGTCAACGCTGTAGAAGTTATTCACCCGCGCGGGCAATAGCCGCACCTCCTGCTCCGCGAGGGCGGCCACGTCGGCGGCCATCCGCTGGGCCTCCGACTCGTCGGGGCACAGTATCAAAACATTTTTGCCGGTAAAGCGCCTTATGGCGGCGATTATATGCGCCTTATGGGCGTGTGAAACCCCGCTGAGGGCGGCGGGCAAGCCCCCGTCCCCGGCCGAGCGGAGCAGCTTATCCAGTTCGGGCATGTCGCGCAGAGCCTTGCAAAGCGCAAGCAAGCGGACGTCACCTCATCTCATGGCGTATGCGGAACCCCACGCCCAAACGCCGCGCGGCGGCGCGGCAGGCCTCGGTCTCGTCCGCGCCCAGCGTGTCTAAAACGGTCAGCGTTACCTCGGGCACATATTGCTTGGCGCGCGAGGCGAAATCTATCACGGCGGCGTGCGCGCCCAATCCGAACGCCGGCCTGCAATGTTTGTTGTACGACTCCGCGTCGGGAAAGTTGAGCGAGACCGACAGCGCGTCTATCAGCCCCGACAGGCGCGGCGTGACGTCGCCGCCGTGTATCAGCGAGGCGTGGCCGTTGGTGTTGACGCGCACGCGCGCGCCGGGCCGGCGCTCCTTGAGGGCGCGGGCCACGTCTAACAGTACGCCGAGCCTCAGCGTCGGCTCGCCGAAGCCGCAGAACACGATCTCAGAAGCGTCCTCCAGCGCCCGGCCGCTTATTTCGGCCAGCACCTGCTCCGCCGAAGGCTCCGCGTCGAGCCAAAGCGTATCGGCGTCGCCCACTGCGCCGGAGAAATTCCGCACGCAGAAGTCGCAGTCGGCCGTACAGCGGTTGGTGAGGTTGATATAAAGGCCGTCGCCAACGGTATATACTATGCTCATATTTTGGTTTCCTTCACCTGCTTTTCCCTATAAGCCGAATACTCCGTCCCGGCGCCCGGAATCTGCTCGGGCGTTATCCCGAAAAACTCCGTCCCGTTGCGGTAGGTCTGCTCCGCGATTTCATAGGGGTTCACCTTTCGTACGGCGGCTATGGCGCGGGCGATATAAGGCAGATACGAGCTGTCGTTGCGCCTGCCCCTGTGCGGCACGGGCGTCATGTAGGGCGCGTCGGTTTCGAGCATAAAGCGGTCGGCGGGTACCCACGCGGCCGTCTCGAGCGCGTTGCGCACCTTTGGAAAGGTGATGATCCCGGTAAACGATATATAGTGGCCCATGTTTATTATTCTTTTGGCGGCCTCGGCGCTGCCCGAATAGCAATGGAACACCGCGCGCACGTTATATCCGCTCAGTATATTGATCGTGTCCTCATAGGCCTCGCGCTCATGCACGATGACCGGCAGTCTCAGGCGCGCGGCCAACTCAAGCTGGCGCTCGAAGCAGGCGCGCTGTACGTCGCGCGGCGAATGGTCATAGCGGTAGTCGAGACCGATTTCGCCGACCGCGACCACCTTGGGGTTTGAATACAGCCTGCGCAGGGCGGCCGCCTGCCTGTCGTCGAAGCCCGCGGCCTCGTGCGGGTGCGTGCCGGCGGCGGCGTAGACGTGCCGGTGGTGCTTGGTGAGGCCCACGGCGGCGCGCGACGATTCCAAATCACAGCCCGGCACGAGTATAAGCGTAATCCCGCGCTTGGGCATCGAGCCGATAAGCCCGTGACGGCCGCGCTCGAAGCGCTCGTGGTCGTAGTGGGCGTGCGTGTCGAAGAATTCGGGCATGTCTAAAGCCCCCCGTGCGTGTCGTCGTGCCGCGCGCCGCCGTTTTTGGGCTTCCTGCGGCCGGAGCGGCAGCCGCCGCACGCGCCGTGCTGGAACATCAGATCGCACTTGTCAAAAAGCTTGGGCGGCGCGTCGGGCTGGGAATCAAGCCGCACCTTTACCTGCCCGCGCAGCAGGTTAACGTCCATAACCGTGCCGCGTCCGGCCGGCGTCTCGACTACAGAATCGACCTGCGGCGTGGTGCGCTGGAGATCCTCATAGGCGGCCTGCTCATAGGTCAGACAGCACATAAGCCGCCCGCATGTGCCGGATATTTTTACCGGGTTTAGCGACAGGTTCTGCTCCTTGGCCATTTTTATGGATACCGGGCGGAACTCCTCAAGGAAGGTCGCGCAGCAAAAGGGCTTGCCGCATATGCCGAGACCGCCTAGCATCTTGGCCTCGTCGCGCACGCCTATCTGGCGCAGCTCGATGCGCGTGTGGAATTCCGACGCGAGGTCTTTTACTAACTCGCGGAAATCGACGCGGCCGTCCGCCGTGAAGAAGAACAGCAGCTTCGCGCCGTCGAAGGTATGCTCGCAATCGACCACCCGCATCTCAAGCCCGTGGGTGTCGGCCTTTTGCTGGCAGACGGCCAGCGCGCCCCGTTCCTTCTCGCGGCGCGAGGCGACGGTCTCCATGTCATGCGCGGTGGCCGCGCGCACGACCGGGCGCAGCGGCTGCACGATCTGCGGGTCGGGCACGTCGCGGCGCTCCATGGAGCAAACGCCGTATTCAATGCCGCGCGAGGTCTCCACGATCACCCCGTCGCCTATGCCTATATCGTGCTTTCCGGGGTCGAAATAGTAGCTCTTCGAGCCGCGCTTGAACCTAACGCCTATAACAATGCTCAAAATAAGAACATTCCTTTCGGGTTTGAACAAACTTAGTTTGTTTCTGTAGTATTGCAGTACCGAGCGCCGCGGCGTTTTGCGTAAGCAAAACCCGGCATACTATAAAAACAAAACTCAGTTTGTTTTTATAGTATTACTTAGAATCGCGGCCATCGCGCCGCATACATGCCCGACGCCGGCGTTGCGCGCGAGGGTCTCCCGCAGCTCGCCGAGCGCCCGCGCCGCGTCAAGCAGTCTCGCGGCGTCCGGGGGATCCGGCTCCCCGCGCAGTCTGCGGAGCAGTCTGCCGCGCACCCTGTCGAGCATCAGCGCCGTCTGCTCGCGGTCAAGTGTATCACACGCGAGCGACGCGAGCAAGAGCGATTGTTCACAGCCGCCGTCTATGGCGGTCAAAACGGCGTCCGCCGCCGCCGCGTGCGCGTCGTCCGGCCCCGCGCCGCCGTCCCCCGCCGCGTCCCAGCGCGTCAGGCGCGAGCGCACCGGGGGCAGCAGCGCCCCCGGCCGGGCGCACGGTAATATAAACGCCGACGAAAC
>WRLW01000160.1 GCA_009777435.1 Oscillospiraceae bacterium
GCCCGCGTAGCTGCTCGCCCAGCCGCTCCCGTGCAGCTCCCACAGCGCGGAGCGTTCTTCCCAGCCGCCGCCGGGAACGGGTATCCAGCCCGGCTCCCAGTAGAACACGCCCAGTCCGGCGGCGCCCAGCCCGGCCACGGCTTTCACCACGTCGGCCACGGCGCGCGCCTGCCCCTGAACGGTCAGCGGATAATGCTTTTCAAACACCGCGCCCTCGCCTATCGTATTGCCGTGCCCGTCAAAATCCTCGTAGCTGTAAGCATACGCCGTTTCGGCCACCATAACTTTTTTGCCGAAGCGTTCGGCCACATCGCCCAGCTTTTGGGTTAAATTTTCGACAGTTCCATGCCAGAAAGGATAATAGGACGTGGCAAACACGTCGTAGTCCACGCCGTTGACTTCAAGCAGTCTCGCCGTTTGCGCGAAATTATGGCTTTCGGGATTTGTGAGATGAATAGCTGTCAGTATCTCGTTTCCGGTTTCGGCGCTAACCTCGCGCACCGCCCGCGCGCCTGCGGCCATAAGGCGGCACATGCGCGGCCACGAGTTCTCGCCGCAAAAGCCGTTGGTGGTTTCGTTGCCTATCTGCGCCATGCCGACGTCCGCGCCGCCTTCTATGATCTCCGTCAGGCCGGCTTTCGTATAGTCGTACAGCGCCTGTTCCTTTTCCTCCATACCCATGTCCGCCCAAGCTTTTGGGGCCTGCTGCTTCGACGGGTCGGCCCAGAAGTCGGAGTAATGGAAATTCACAAGCAGCTTCATTCCGTGTTCGGCGGCGCGCCTGCCAAGCTCAAGCGCCGTCCCAATGTCGCAGCTGCCGCCGCCGTATCCGTTGCCCCGCGTGTCAAACGGGTCGTTCCACACGCGCACGCGGATGTAATTTAGCCCCGCCTCGGACAGTGTTTGGAGCATGTCCCGCTCATTGCCGTCAAAGCCGTAATACTTCACGCCGCTGGCCTCAAGCGCCAACAGGCTCGAAACGTCCGCGCCGCGTATAAAGTCCTCGGACAGCCCGCCGACGGCCTCCACGAACAAGCCGCCGTCCACAGGGCCTTCCTCAAGCCACCACGGGCCGGCGCCGCCGGAAAACCGGCAGGCGCACAGACCCAGCAACAGGGCAATTGACATCAATACAGACAATGCTCTCATGGTTTTACCCCTTAACGGAACCTCCGGTGATGCCCTCGACGTAGAATTTCTGCATAAAGACAAACAACACCGATATCGGTATGGATACCAGCACACCGCCCGCGCAGAAGCGCGCGAAATAGTTGTTGATGAGTACGCGGTCGAGCATGTTATACAACCCGATGGCCACCGTCCAGTCGGTCGATATGCCGGAGTTTAAGATGATTCTGGCGGCTACAAAGTCCACCCACGGCGCCAGAAACGCGCTTATGACCGTGTAGACTATGATGGGCTTTGACAGCGGTATGATAATCTTGAGGAAAATCTGGGCCTCCGACGCGCCCTCAAGCCGCGCCGACTCGCTCAGCGTCTCGGATATGGTGTCGAAAAAGCCCTTGGCTATCAGATACCCCAAACCCGAGCTGGCCGAATAAATAAGCACAAGCCCCCAGTGATTATTGGTAAGCCCGAATGTCTTTAGGACAAAATACACGGCGATCAATGCCAGAAGCCCGGGGAACAGCCCTATTATCACACCGAGGTTCATTAGAAGCTTGCGCCCCTTGAAGCGCATACGGCTTATCGCGTAGCTCACCATCAGCACGAACATGCTTGAGATTATACACGAAAAAACGGCGATAATCAGCGTGTTCTTAAACCAAATCGGGAACCGCGCCACGGTGTCCGCGCTGTTGAACAGCAGCAGCCTGTAATTCTCAAGGCTCCACGCCTCCGGGAAGAACTGCCTTATATTGATGCCCGGATACGCGGAAAAGGAATTGCAGACAAGCCAGATAATCGGGATAAGCCAAAACAGCCCCAACGCCAGCAGAGCCAGATGCCGTAACGTAAAGGCCGCGCCGCGGCGAACGTTAATCCGTTTCATAACTGGAACTTATCCTCCTTATTACGCCTTAACACAACGTTAAAGGCCAGCAATGTAAACACCGCGCAAACGATAAATACCATAATGCCGATGACCGACGCCATCTTGTAGTTGTAATACTGCTGCGTCAGACGGAAAAGCCACGTTACAAGCAGGTCGATCTCCGTGGCGTTTACGTTGGCGAGCGTCTGGTCGGTAGTTCGGTATATGTCCTGCGTCAGCAGGTATATGACGTTGAAGTTATTTATGTTGGCTACCACCGACGTAATCAGATACGGCGCCGTGACAAACAGCATATACGGCATTGTGATGTGAACAAATGTCTTAAACGAGCTGGCGCCGTCGATCCTCGCGCTTTCGTACAGCTCCTTTGGGATATTCATGAGTATGCCTGTGGCTATCAGCATCAGATACGGAACGCCGATCCAGATGTTGATAAGTATAATCATAACCTTTGCCCATGACGGGTTGGTCAAAAACGGGATATAGTCAAGCGACATCGACACCAAACCGGCATTCTTCAGAAACTCTGTTATCCCGAGCTGCGCGCAAATGGTATTGACTATGCCCGTAGTCGCGAAAAAGTTGCGCACAACCAACAGTGTGACAAACTGCGGCACAGCTATCGAAACCACAAACATGGTGCGCCATAGCTGCTTGAATTTGGTTCTCGCGTTGTTGATGAACAGCGACAGCAAAATGCCGCATATGTAGCAGCTGAACGTCGCGGTGAACGCCCATATCAGCGTCCATGACAGCACCTTTGAAAACGCGTATCCAAAAGCCGAGGTGGTTGTGTTGGACAGCAGCGTCCTGAAGTTATTAAACCCCACCCATGTAAAAAGCTCCGCCGGCGGCAGAGTCTGCTGGTCGTAGTTTGTAAAAGCCACGGCTATAAGCACCAGCAGCGGCACTATGGTGAACATGACCACACCCAAACACGGCAGCGACAGCAGCGTGATATGGAAGCGTTCGTTGCGGAAGGATTTTATCTCATCAATAAACGCGGGGATACGCTTACCCTGCCTGGCCTTGACCTCCAGCGCCCGCACATTTCGGATGTTGCGCAGATAGACCACAAGCGCGCACGCCAGCACTATGAGGGATACAATACCGAACAGAAGTATATAAAACGAGTGGTCGTAGTCGTTTATCTCATTTTTCATGGTGTTGGGATTGAAAACCGACGCGAACTTTACCGTACCGAGCGTCGTAAACTTCGACAGGGTGGGCGCCGCGAACGAGAATGTAAAGAACAGCATGACCGCCTGAAACAGCGTCGCCAGCACGCCTTTCGCTATCTGGCGGCGCCTGAAATATCCGGCGCCCATGACTATCAGCGAAAGCTTCACAAAAATGTCGCCATTTACAAAGTCGGCGGCCAAGCCCTGAAAAAAGCCGAGAAAGCGAAGAACCGCGTTTTTACCCTTGCTCCGGGATAAAGCATCATCCATAACCGCTCCGACCTTTCCCTGAAATTGATGGTGCGGGAGGCCGCCGCCGCACAGCGGCGGCCTTCCGCGTTACAGGTCTGCGGGCTCAGCCCACAGGCGCGGTGATACCTTCGACTAAGTTGTCCAGCATGGTCTGCAAATCAATGTTGTCGGGATTGCCTAATTTAATGATCGCTCCGAAGGTCTCGGTGGGGCTCCAGTAGTTGTCGCCGATTATCTGCAAGCCGGCGTACTCAAGCTGAGCGGCAAACGCCGCCTGAGCGGGATCGGCTTTCACAGCCTCGGAAGCGGCCGCCTGAGAGTTTGACGGGCCTTGATTGCGCTCATTAAAGCGGCGCACCTGGTTCTCATAGTTGGTAAGCCACTCGCCCAGCAGCATGGCCCAGCCCACGTTTTCACTGAAAGCGTTGATGCCGATAAGCTTGTAGCCGGAGAAGCTTGACATCTGCACCTGCCGGCCGGCAAGGGTATAGGTGGGCAGCTTGCTGGCGGCGTAGTTGTCGCCCCAAGCTTCCATCGCGGCAGCGGCGTTCCATGTGCCGTTGATGCCCGCGGCTATGGAGCCGTCCTTGATGCCGGTG
>WRLW01000161.1 GCA_009777435.1 Oscillospiraceae bacterium
TGGCGGCCTGCGAGGCGCTGGGGCTTGATTTCGCGGGCGTGGACATACTGTTCGGCGCGGACGACAGCCCCCTGCTGTGTGAGGTAAACTCCAACGCGCACTTTATCGGGCTGTGTAACTGCACGGGCATAAACGCCGCTGACGCCATCATGGAACACATAGCGTCCCATGTGTAATTATATCGTGCTGACATTCCATAACACGCACGGCGCGTTGCGCTGTGAGCGCGTTCTTGAGAGCGCGGGTATGCCTGTAAAGGTAATTCCCATGCCCGCTGAAATAGGCTCGGACTGCGCGCTGTGCGTCCGGCTGCCGGAGGAAGAACTGTCGGAAGCCTTGGCCTTACTCGACGGCGCGGAGGTTAAATACAAGGACATTTACCGTCAAGACGGCGGGGCGTTCACCAAGGCTTGAGCGCATACATCGTCAAACACCACAGGTATGGCGGCGCGCATGGCCTCCAGCATAGGGACGGCTATCTCGCGCATCTGCGGATGGGATTCCGGCGCGGCGCGCAGCTTGAAAAAGTGCCGCCATTCGCGCAGATTCATGGTCATAACCAATTCCGTTTTAAGGCTGTTGGGCAAAACGCCGCGCGCTTCCTCGGGCTTCGCGCCCATTTCGATAAGGCGCAGATAGGCCGTCTCGGCGGCGCGCATCGACTCAAGCCACACGTTGTATTTATCCGGGTCGCTTTCCCAGAAAAACGGCTTTATGAACGTAACGCCGCCTCCGAATTTGTCCCGCGAGTAGTTGCAGTAGCGCGTACTCTCCTGCGTATAGCTGGCTATACGGTGCCGGACTATCTCATGCGACACCCCGCGGTCACAGACCACGCGCATGGTCACGCGGCTATGCTCTACCACCGACTCATGCCCGCGGCGCAGCAGGCCGGCGACAAACTTACGCGCGGACGTGGCGGTCGTCTTGTCCTCGCTCTTATAGCACACGCGCCCTATGCGCTCTATCTCACGCAGCACGGTCTCGCCGTCCGGCCTGTCAATAAACTCAAACGACGGCCCGATAAGCGTCATAGCCTATCTCCATTCCGGCCGGCATACTTCCACTGGTCGCGGCACATCTCGTCAAGGCCGCGTGACGCGCTCCAGCCAAGCAGCGCCTTGGCTTTGGTTGTGTCGGCGTACATCACGGCGGAATCGCCTTGGCGGCGCACCGTGACCTCATACGGTATTGTAAGGCCCGACGCGTTCTCAAACGCGCGCAGGGCCTCGAACACGCTGTATCCGTTGCCGGTGCCCAAGTTGACAGCTTCGGCGCCGGTATTCCCGCGTATATGGCGCAGGGCGGCCAAGTGGCCTTCGGCCAAGTCGCAGACATGTATATAGTCGCGGACGCAAGTACCGTCGGGCGTTTCATAGTCGTCACCGAACACATACAGCCTTTCCAGCTTTCCCTGCGCCACGCGCGAGATATACGGAAACAGGTTGTTCGGGATGCCGCTCGGCTCCTCGCCCAGCTCACCGCTCGGATGGGCGCCTATCGGGTTGAAATAGCGAAGCAGTGAAATCCGCCATTCAGGCGCCGAGGTGTACAGGTCGCGCAGTATGTCCTCTATCATAAGCTTAGTCGCGCCGTATGGGTTGATGGCCGACAGCGGCGTGTCCTCCCGGAACGGCGCCTCCTTGCTGTGCCCGTATACGGTCGCGGACGACGAGAACACCAGCTTTTTACAGCCGTAATCGCGCATCACGCCGAACAGCGTCAGCGAGCCGGCCACATTGTTGTTGTAATACTCAAGCGGCATACGCACGGATTCCCCAACGGCCTTATAGCCCGCGAAATGAATTACCGCCTCGATATCCTCGCGCTCAAACACACGGCGCAGGCCCTGCTCATGCAGCATATCCACGGCGTATAGCGGGAAATCCCTGCCGCTAATCTCCTTAACGCGCCTTATGACATCCGGGCTTGAGTTGGAAAAGTTGTCGAGCGCCACGATATCCTCGCCGGAGTTGAGCAGCTCCGCGCATGTATGGCTGCCTATATAGCCCGCGCCGCCGGTAATCAGAATCGACATTGCTTCCGCCCCTTTCGGTTTTTTAATTTCTAAAGCTGTGTATGGGCGGCGGTATGCGGCCGCCGCGCTCTATAAAGCCCGCGCATCCAAACGGGTTGACGCGCATAACGGGCGCGCTGCCCAGCAGACCTCCGAAAACGGCCTCATCACCCACCGTCTTACCGGGAACCGGTATTATACGCACCGCAGTGGTTTTGTTGTTGACCATGCCGATGGCCATTTCGTCGGCGATTATACCCGACAGCGTCGCGGCGGGCGTATCGCCCGGCACGGCCACCATATCAAGGCCCACCGAGCATACGCAGGTCATGGCCTCCAACTTCTCAAGCGTAAGCGCGCCGGCGCGCGCGGCCCCGATCATGCCGTGATCCTCGCTGACGGGTATAAACGCGCCGCTCAGTCCGCCCACACAGCTCGAAGCCATCACGCCGCCCTTCTTTATGTTGTCCGTGAGGATGGCCAAGGCCGCCGTGGTGCCCGGCGCGCCCGGCTGTTCCAGCCCCATTTCGATCAGTATCTCCGCAACGCTGTCCCCTACCTCCGGCGTGGGCGCGAGCGACAGGTCTATGATGCCAAACGGCACGTTCAGACGCCGCGACGCCTCCTGCGCCACAAGCTGGCCGACGCGCGTTATCTTGAACGCGGTGCGTTTTACGGTCTCGCACAGGGTTTCAAAGTCCGCGCCGCGCACCTCCTCAAGCGCGCGTTTTACCACGCCGGGGCCGCTGACGCCCACATTGATAACCGCGTCGCGCTCCCCCGTGCCGTGAAAGGCGCCCGCCATGAAAGGGTTATCCTCCACCGCGTTGCAAAACGCCACGAACTTGGCGCAGGCTATGGCGTCCCTGTCCTTTGTCAGCTCGGCCATTTCTATCAGCATACGGCCTATGCGCCTAACGGCGTTCATGTTTATGCCGCCGCGCGTCGAACCGGCGTTCACGCTCGCGCAGACGCGCTCGGTCTCGGCCAGCGCGCGCGGTATGGCGCGCATAAGGGCGCGGTCGCCAAAAGTGCTGCCCTTCTGCACCAGCGCCGTAAAGCCGCCGATGAAGTTCACGCCCGACGCCTTGGCCGCGCGGTCAAGTGTGCGCGCCACGCCGGCGTATATCTCCGCCGCCCGCTCAAGCGAGTCCTCGCCCCCGTCCTCGGGGTCGCCTATCAGGCCCGACGCCGCAATGGCTATTGGAGTTACCGATATGCGCTTATTGACTATGGGCAACCCGTATTGGCGGCCTATCTCGTCGCCCGCCTCAACAAGGTTCCCGGCCTTTGAGGTTATCCTTTCATACACGCTGCGGTTGAAAGCGTCAGGATCGGAACCGGCGCAGCCGAGCAGGCTTATCCCCATGGTTATGGTTCGCACATCCAGCCGCGACTCCTCGATCATGCGGTTGGTTTCCTGTATCTCAAGCCGGGATATCATGGCCGCTCCCCTTTGCTCATACTATGTGCATCGTGTTGAATATATCTTCATGCCGAAGCTTTATGGTCACTCCGATATCGCGTCCGAGCGCGTCAAGGCCGGCCGCCGTCTCGTCAAAGCACCTGCCCGTCATGTCAACTATCATCAGCATATTGAAATAGCCCTGGACGATGGTCTGCGATATATCCAAAATATTTATACCGCCGCCCGCGAGATAAGCGCATACTCTGGCGATAATGCCGACCTGATCCTTGCCCAAAACAGTTATAATGCCTCTCATGCGGCGTCTCCTTAGCTTATGGTTCCGCGCTGTACGCGGGAGTTACTGCGGGTCGTCTTGCGCGTCGGCCTCGACCGCCATGTTGATTATATGCCCGTACCACAGCAGGGCGTCCACATACGCGGCGCGTATGGCGTAGACCTCGACGCGGTTCACAAGCGCTATGCGCGACACCTCAACCCAATTGCCCTGCTCGTACATAAGCACAAACTGCAAAACGCGCGAAAACTCGCCGTCGTCGCCCATCAGCGCTCCCCTTACCTGATCCGGCACGGTTATCATATCCA
>WRLW01000162.1 GCA_009777435.1 Oscillospiraceae bacterium
AGACGCGCGCGGCGTCCAACACGTCGCGCTCCGCCCCGCCGAACAGCGCCTCGATAAGCGGGCGTTCAAACGCGAGCAGCAGTATGCCCACGGTCACGCCTATATACGTCACCAGCGCCAGCGACTGGCGCGCCGCCCTGCGCGCCGCCGCTATATCATGGCCGCCCATATACTGCGCGGCCATTACGGTCGTGCCCGTAGACACGGCTATAAACAGGTTCATGACAACGAAATTGAGGGCGGATACCAACCCGACGCCCGCCACGGCGGCGCCCGAAAGCCCCGACACCATGGCCGTGGATATCACGCCCACGGCGGCGCCCAGCACCTGCTCGGCAAACACAGGCCAGAACAGGTTCATTACGCGCTTGAAGTCAGTTATCCCCATTATGCGCTTCAAAGCTTTCCGTCCTCTCACGGCGCTTTGCCCGCGCCGCACGGTTGATAAAAAACACACGCTAAATTATACGCCCATCCGGTACATAAAGCAACCGGACAAGTAATAGTTATTAAGGACTGCCCAAAACATCGCGGCTCCGGGAAAGGATGACCTCTCTTGCTCGAACGGATAAACGCTTTTCTGTGGGGCCCGCTCATGCCGGCCATACTCGCCTGCGCGGGCCTGTGGTTCACGGCCGGCACGGGGTTCCTGCAAATACGGCGCTTCGGCGCTATATTCACCCGCACCCTGGGCGGCGGGAAAAAAAACGTTTCCAAGGGCGCGCGCATCTCCCCTTACGCGGCCATGTCCACCGCGCTGGCGTCGTGCGTCGGCACAGGCAATATCGCGGGCGTGGCGGCCGCGCTCGTCATGGGCGGCCCCGGCGCCCTGTTCTGGATGTGGGTGTCGGCCTTTCTGAGCATGGCCACCAAATACGCGGAGGTGTCGCTGGCCGTGCGTTTCAGGCGCGGCGTGGGCGGCGTCTGGCGCGGAGGGCCTATGTATTACATAGAACACGGGCTTGGCCCGCGCCTTAAATGGCTCGGCGCCGCCTTTGCCGTCATATGCTTAGCCGCCAGCATGGGGACGGGGAATATCACCCAGACCGGCGCGCTGGCCGCCGCGCTCGGCGACGCGTTCGGCGTACCGCCCGCGCTGACCGGCGCGGCCGTCGTGCTTATAGCCGGGGCGACCATATTCGGCGGCATGTCCGGGGTGTCGCGGGTGTCGGAGCGGCTCGTGCCGTTTATGACGCTTTTGTATCTGGCCGGCTCCGCCGCCGTGCTGGTGTACAACGCCGGCAATATACTCCCCTGCCTTAAAACGATAACGGCCTCGGCGTTCGGCCTGCGGCAGGCCGGCGGCGGCGCGCTCGGCTTCACGATGGCGCGCGCCATGCGGCACGGCGTGGCGCGCGGCGTGTTCTCCAACGAGGCGGGCATGGGCACCTCGCCTATGGCGCACGCCGCCGCCGACGCCGAAAGCCCCTGCGCGCAGGGCCTGTGGGGCGCGCTTGAGGTGTTTGTGGACACCCTGCTCATGTGTACGCTCACCGGGCTTGTCATCATGGTATCCGGCGTTTTCACGCCCGGCGCGCCGGGCACGGCCGGCGGCCTCGACGGCACGGCCTTGACGGGGCTCGCCTTTTCAAGCGTGTTCGGGGCGGCGGGGCGGGGTTTCGTGGCCGTATCCATCTCGCTGTTCGCCGTCACCAGCGTCATGGGCTGGTCGTGCTACGGCGAGGTGTGCTGCGCTTATCTGTTCGGGACGCGGCGGCTGCCGCTGTTTGTTTACAGATGCGCTTATCTGTCCGTGGCCTTTATCGGCGCCACAATGGACATGGGGCGCGTTTGGGCGCTGTCCGACTTTTTTACAGTCACCATGCTGCTGCCCAACCTCGCCGCCATTTTACTGCTGTCGCCGGAGGTATTCGCCATGACCCGCGAAGGGTTCGCTAAAAAAAAGCGGAAAATATGGGGAACATAACTTTTCCTTTTTCGTCAATACAACATACGGCCTGCCGGACGGCGCTCATAAGTGACAGAAATAGTTTACATATAATTCGCATTTTTGTAACATTTTGTCACCTGTAAGCACTTGTCTGTCAGGGCAAAAAGAGATATACTTGCATATGTGAGAAAGAATCCTGATTCTCGGGCCGCGGGCCGTATGGTTACATAATCCGTTTTCCAGCAAAATAGCGGGGGGTTACATAAACAATGCCAAACGAAGTAAAGACGCCGGACGCGGCCGAAACCGCCGCGGACATGCCCGGAGCGGCCCTTTCGGCCGAGACGCGAGACATTCCCTCTCCGGCCGACGCCGAGGCCGGGGCGCAGGCCGCCCTGCACAGGCCGCGCGGCCACAAAAAGCCGCCCAACAAGCGGCGGCGCAAGATCATTGCCCGCTGTATCGTGCTGGTGGTCGTGCTTGCCTTAGCGGCGGGACTGGGGTTCGCCGTCTACGAGGTATTCCTCAAGCCGCCGCCGGTATACTACGACACCGTGATGGTTTATCGCGGCACTCTGGAAAACACGGCTTGGGGCGGCGGATACGCCAAGGCCGCCGATTCGGCCGACATCGCCGTTAAGCAGGCCGGGCGCGTGCTTGAAAGCTATTTTTCCACAGGCGACGAGGTATTCGAGGGCGACCTGCTCTTTGTGCTGGACGCCTCGCCGATAGACAAGGCCATCGCCGACTTGGAGGCGGAGATAGCCGGGTTTGAGGCCGAAAACGAAAATTACTACGCCGCCATAGCCGAGGAATGGGTCAAGATAGGTCTGGAGCAGGCCAAAACCACGGTGTCGGCCCCGTTCGCGGGCAAGCTGATACAGCTCAACGACGGCTACATAAATATTGGCGACATGCTGGATCCAAGGGAATTGGGGCTGTTCGTGGACGACAACACCATGCTGTTAACGCTTTATTACTCATACGCTTATGAAAACGACATACGGCCCGGCATGAAGGCGCAGGTGTCCATACCCAGCTCCATGTCGCTGGTGGACGCGACGGTCGGCCGCGTCGAGAAAATAAGGAAGATCACGCCCGAGGGCGCGGTGCTGTTTGAGGTCGAGCTGACAATGAAAAACCCGGGCGCGCTGACCAAGGATATGGTTGCGACGGCCATAATCAGGAGCGCGTCGGGCGAGGAGATAATCCCGTCCGAGCCGGGCAGCCTGCGCTACCTCAGCGAGCAGACCCTGACCTTGGGTACAAGGGGCATAGTCACGAGATTCGATATGCGCGAATACTACACCTACGACAGGGGGCACGTTTTCTGCAGGGTGGAATACGAGCCTAACATGAGCGAAATCGAGCGCCTTGAGGCCGGCATCGAGCGCAACAGCAAGTCCATTGCCGACACGCGCGCCAAGATAGCCGAGGAGGCCAAAAAATACGACGACCTTGAAATATACGCCCCCATCAGCGGCACGGTCATGTACAACCGTTTAGCCGAGGGCGATATGGCCGAGCCTGGGCAGGGCGTGATATCCATCGCGCAGCTCAGCAACATGGTCATCGAGGCGCAGATAGACGAGCGCAACATAAGCGGCATACAGGCCGGCAAAATGGTCATGTGCGAGGTATACTCGTCCGACGCGGGCTATCAGATGTTCTCCGGCGAGATACTGTCGGTAAGCCTTGAGGCAAAGAACGAAAACGGCTATAATTACTTTCCCGCCATAGTCTCGGCCAACAATTTCGGAGGCGTTATACTGCCCGGCATGTGGGTTAACTTCACTGTCACACTTAACGCGGTCTACGACGCGCTGATCGCCCCCATAAACGCCATCAAGTTCACGCCCGCCGGTGAGACGGCCTTTGTCAAGGCCGACGAGCCGCCGCCCAATACGGTCGAGCTGCCGCCCGAAATCATGGCGCAGGTGCCGCCCGGCTTCTACCCGGTTTCGGTTGTGACCGGCATGGGCAACAATCAGGGCGTCGAGATAAAGGAAGGCGTGAACGAGGGCGACAGGCTCTATACTCAAGACCTCGACTACGACCCCGAGTCTATCGACGGCGGCCCCGGCGGCTATCCCGGCGGGGGGGGAACCATCGCCAGGCCGGTGCTC
>WRLW01000163.1 GCA_009777435.1 Oscillospiraceae bacterium
GAGTAGCGCCCGCCCTTTGGAAGCTCGGTATGCCAGCCCCATTGGCTCATGGTGCAAAGCGGCGCGAACTCATATTCATCATACAGCGTCTGAAAGCCGGTTACGTCGGCCGTAAAGGCGAATTCCCCGTTCCCGACGGTCAGCGGCGATTCCGGGCACACGCCGCGCAGCTCGGGATTATGCCGCCGCGCCAGCGCTTTCCTGTCGATCACGTCCATAACATCTCTCAACAGCGGGCGGAGGGTCGCCCCTCCGCCCTAAAGTACGGTTAACTCCGTCAGCCGCCCTGGGTCAGTAAATAGGCGTCGTACAGTCTCTGATAGGTCTCGATATACTGCTCCACGCCCACGCCCTTGGAGTCGTCAATAAACGCCTGCCAGCTGGCGTCGGTCACGCCGTTCATGATGAACGAAGCGATCCTCTCGCGCATGAAGGTGTGGATATCCTCATAGTAGCGCGACTGCTGGGTGGCCTCCTCCGGGGTCGGCTTCGCGAATCTGGTCAGTATCCAGTACGAATTCTTGGCCACGACGCCGGCGGCCTCGTAGTCCACGGAGGATTCGTAACGCTCTATGCGGTGGGGAGGCATCACAAAGGTGTTGAAGATATAGTCGCCCGGGGCGAAGAACTGGCCCTGCGTGACGGGCACATAGTTATACAGCCCGTTGTCGTCGGGGATATAAGCGACCTCATACAAGCCGTCGTCGTTGATGAACAGGCACGGGTCGATGGGCGCGCCCGGCTGCGCGGGGCCGTTTGTGGCCACCAGCATACGCTCGGTCTCAAACTGCTTGTCGAGCCAGCGCAGGGTCTGGGGAATATACTTGTTGGCGCTGGTCAGCACGGCGCCGTATGACGGGAACTCCGTTTCGATGTCCCTCGGGACGACCGCGCCGCGGCCGGCGGCCGGCGGCAGGATGGAGACCCAGTTTTCAATGGTGCCGGGGTTGGCCCACGCGGTGTTGATAAGGCGCAGATAGGTGATGAAGCCTACCTCGTCGTTATTGACCTTCGAGTTTTTGGCGTCGTCGCTCTGGGTCAGCGACTCCTTGTCAAGCAGACCCTCATCCCAGCACATGTTCAGCCATTCGACCGCCTCGCGGAAGCCGTCCATATAGCCGGGGAACACGACCGTGCCGTTATCGTCGATGTGAGCGTAGACAAAGTATTGAAGCGGTACGCCGAACATTGAGAAGTAGGTGTATATGCCGTTGGTCTGGTGGTAAATCTCGCCGCCGGCGCTGATGGGGAAGTTGTTTTCACCCGTACCCGGCTTCTGGTCGCGGAAAGCCTTTAAGACGTCGGTAAGGTCGTCGATGGTCTTGGGGATATCCTTGCCAACGGCGTCAAGCCACGTCTTGTTTACAAACCAGTTGGCGTTGTGGTTAACGCCCTGGGCGGACATATAGCCGATATAATACATTTTGCCGTCGCTCGAACGCAGGACGGGCAGGGAATCCTTGCTCATCTCCATGCGCGGGGCGTAGTTGGGCATATTGGCCTGAATATAGCCGTCAAGCGGTATCAGGATGCCCTGCTCAACGCCGTACTCCTCGATATTAAGGCTGTTGTTCGGGCGGATTATGAGGTCGGGGTAGTCGCCGGAAACGAACATCATGTTCAGCTTCTCGTTCCACTCGCCCTCTTTGATGACCGTCCAGTCGATAGACACATTGGTCTCGGCCTCAAGCTCATTGAAATACCAAAGGTTGGCGAAATCCGTCGATTGATTGTCCAGCGCGTATTGGTATACCTTGAGCGTGATGGGCTCCAGCGTGACCACGCCGTCGGGCAGGCCGCCGGTATAGTCAAAGCCGGGGTCGATAGGGGGCTCGTCAGTGTCTCCGCCGCTGGGCGGCTGAGGGGTCGCGGTAGAGGGCGGGGGCGTTCCGCCGCCGTCTCCCGAGGAGTCGCCGGCACAGGCGGCCAGCGTGGCGGCCAGCAGTATGGCCAACAGGACAGCAGTGATTTTTATGCCGCGTTTCATGTCATTCTCCCTTTCTTTTAAGTTGGTTCGCGTTTTTTATCTTTGGGGACGCGTTTATTTTCACGCGCTAAAGCGTTGAAAATACTAACCCTTGAGCGAGCCGACCGTGACGCCCTTGACGAAGAACTTCTGCATGTAGATATACAATACGATAACCGGGGCGGTCGAGATAACGATGCAGCAGTATTTCACGACCTCCGCCCGGCGCACGGCGTCCGAGATGGCCTTGCCGTCGCCGAAGAAGCCCATCATGGCGTCCATCGACGTGCCCGAGGTGTGCGCGGCGATAAGCTGGCGCAGCACCGTTTGCAGCGGCAGCAGATTCTCGTCCCTGATATAGATAAGCGCCGTGAAGTAA
Organism: Oscillospiraceae bacterium; assembly: GCA_009777435.1. Taxonomy (GTDB): domain Bacteria; phylum Bacillota; class Clostridia; order Oscillospirales; family UBA929; genus WRMG01. Next base: position 2,346 of record WRLW01000163.1, read on the forward strand.
TCGTTCCAGCGCGCCACGCCGCTGTAAACGCACAGCACGGCCATAATGGTGCCGGAGAGCGGCAGTATCACGCGGAAAAAATAAGTGAAGTGCCCGGCGCCGTCTATGGCCGCGGCCTCATACAGCTCGTTTGGTATGGACGAGGATATATAAGTCCTCGCGATCATCAGGTTCCATACCGAAACGCAGTTTATTATTATCATCAGCGTAACCGTATTATACAGGCCCAGCCGCTGGTTCATAAGGAACTGCGGGATCAGGCCGCCCGTGAAGAACATTGTGAAGATGAAATAAAAGTTGATAAACCTCTTGCCCGCGAACTTTCTTGAGAGCGCGTATGAGGCCATCATAGTGACCATGACGCTGAGCGCCGTGCCGGCCGTTGTGTAGATAATGGAGTTGAGGTAGGAGCGCAGCAACAGGCTATGCTGGAATACCGCCTCGTAGCCGATCAGCGAGAAGTCCACGGGCCACAGCAGCACCTTGCCCGCGAAGATGGCCTCGTGGCTTGAGACCGACGAGATGATGATAATCCACAGCGGGTAAAGTATCACCGCCAAAATGACGACCCACAGCGTGAAGTTCAGGATGTCGAAAAGCGTGTCGCTGATAGTCTTGCCGATTTTGTTCTTTTTCAAAAGGGCTTTCGTGTTCGCGCCGGCTTCAAAGTCCATTCCGGTTACCCTCCTCTCCCCGTCAAAACAGGCTGGTTTCGTTCAAACGCCTTGATATCCAGTTGACCGTGACAATCATAACGAAGTTTATGACGTTGACAAACAGGTTGATGGCCGCCGTGTATGAGAACTGCCCCTGTCTTATGCCCATCCTGAACACATATACGCCGATGATGTCCGACGTCGGTATATTGCCGGGCGTCTGCATAAGGAGCGCCTTGTCGGTGTTGGAGGCCAGCATGACGCCGCAGTTGAGTATGAGCAGCATGACGATTATGGGTATCAGGTGCGGCATATCTATGTAGCGTATTTTTTGGGCCTTGGTGGCGCCGTCGATGGTCGCGGCCTCGTAGAGCTGGAGGTCGATGGCGGTCAGCGCGGCTATGTACAGTATGGTGTTCCAGCCGGCGTGCTGCCATACCTCGGTGCCCACGAAAAGCGACCGGAACCACGACTGCTCAAGCAAAAAGTTGACCGGCTGCCCGCCCAGCACCTCAATCAGCTTGTTGACTAATCCGCTGGACGGCGACAGGAACAGCATGAGCATACCGTACATGACGACGGGCGAAATAAAATGCGGCGCGTAGATAGCGGTTTGGGTAAACCTCTTGAAGCGCCGCGGGCCGAGCTGGTTGAGCAGGATGGCCATAATAATCGGGATGGGAAACCCGATAAGCAGGCCGTAGAGATTCAAAAGTATGGTGTTCACTATCAGGCGCGTTGAATAATAGGTGTTGAAAAAGTCGGTGAAATGCTTCAGCCCCACCCATTTACTGCCCGTGATGCCAAAGGCCGCCTTGTAGTCGCGGAACACTATCTGGATGCCGTACATGGGCAGATAGCAGAAAACAAATACCAGCGCGACGGCCGGCAGCAGCAGCGCGTAGAGCTGCCAGTCCTTGCGTATGGCTTTGCCCGCGCGGCGCGGCAGTCCGGCGGCAGCGGTAATGATACGCCTCAGCATACGCCTCGGCGCGGCGAGCCGGGTA
>WRLW01000164.1 GCA_009777435.1 Oscillospiraceae bacterium
GGAAAATATTGTCGGACGAGGGGGGTATGCTGCCCGGCTCTATGGGTATGTTGCGGTCGGCCAGCGTCGGAGCCTCGAATCCGGGGCTGTACGAGCCGGCGCACGGCTCCGCGCCCGACATAGAGGGGCGGGACAAAGCCAACCCCATCGCGGCCATACTGTCGGCGGCCATGCTTCTGCGGCTTTCGCTCGGACTTGAGGACGAGGCGCGGGCCGTTGAAAGCGCGGTGTCAAAAGCGCTTGACGCGGGATACCGCACAGCCGATATTTTCAGCGCGGGATGCGTCCCGGCCGGCACCTCCGGCATGGGAGACGCCGTGCTGCGGTATCTTTAAGCAAGACTAAACGATAAACAAGAGAGGTAGATTTCCGTGAAATTCACCGAAGGTTACTGGCTTCGCAGCGAGGACGCGAACGAGACATACGCCGCGCAGGCGTATATCGTGGAAAAACTGCCCGACCGTATGCGCGTGACCGCGCCCGGGCGCCCCATCCATAACCGCGGCGGCGCGCTTGACGTGGCGGTTATCACCACGGAGTTTACCTCCATAAGCGAAAACGTGATCGGTGTGCGCAGCTATCATTACGAGGGCTGGATAAGCCGTGAGCCGTCCGTTGAGAAAACCTGCGCGCCGTGCCCGGTCGATATCGAGGTCGGTGAGAAGCAGGCCGTTATGCGCGCGGGCAATCTGACCGTGCGCGTCGAGCGCGACACGTTCGGATACTCCTTTGAGGCCGGCGGGCGCGTGCTCACAAGCTGCGGCTTCCGCAACCTCGGCTATATGCGCTGCGGCCGCAAGCAGTCAACCATGCTCCCGCGCGAAAACTATCTGGCCGCCGACTACCGCCCGTATATGCTGACCGAGCTTTCGCTCGGCGTCGGCGAATGTGTCTACGGGCTGGGCGAACGGTTTACGGCGTTCGTCAAAAACGGGCAGACGGTTGATATCTGGAACGAGGACGGCGGCACCGCCTCTCAGGTGTCTTATAAAAACATACCGTTTTACATGACCAACCGGGGCTACGGCGTGTTTGTGGATCACACGTCGAACGTGTCGTTCGAGGTGGCGAGCGAGAAGGTATCATATGTGGGGTTTTCGGCGCCCGGCGAGGAGCTGCGCTATATGCTGGTCTGCGGCGAGACGCCGGAGCAGGTGCTGTCTAACTATACTGCCGTGACGGGGCGTCCCGCACTGCCGCCCGCGTGGTCGTTCGGGCTGTGGCTTTCAACGTCGTTCACCACCGACTACGACGAAAAGACGGTATCCTCGCTTATCAGCGGCATGGCCGGGCGCGATATACCGCTGTCGGTATTCCATTTCGACTGCTTCTGGATGAAGCCGCTCCGCTGGTGTGAGCTTGAATGGGACGAAAACGTGTTCCCGGACGTGCCGGGTATGCTCAAGCGCTATAAGGATATGGGCCTTAAAATTTGCGTGTGGATCAACCCGTATATCGCGCAGGGCACTCCCCTTTTCCGCGAGGGTCTTGAAAAGGGTTATCTGCTCGCGCGCGCCGACGGCATGGGCGCGCGCCAGCTCGATAACTGGCAGCCGGGCATGGGCATCGTGGACTTCACCAACCCCGAAGCCTCCGCGTGGTACGCCGGAAAACTGCGGCGCATACTCGATATGGGCGTGGACTGCTTCAAAACCGACTTCGGGGAGCGCATACCCATAGACGTGAGATACCATAACGGCGCGGATCCGGTCGGTATGCACAATCATTACGCGCAGCTGTACAATGAGTGCGTGTTCGGTCTGCTTCGCGAGACGCGCGGCGAGGGCGAGGCCGTGCTGTTCGCCCGCAGCGCCGCGGCGGGCGGCCAGCGGTTCCCGGTGCATTGGGGCGGCGACAATATGGCCAGCTTCCCCTCTATGGCCGAGAGCCTGCGCGGCGGCCTCTCGTTCGCCATGAGCGGCTTTTCGTTCTGGAGCCATGACATCGGCGGCTTTGAGAGTACGGCGTCGCCGGACTTGTATAAGCGCTGGGTGCAGTTTGGCCTGCTGTCTACCCACAGCCGCCTGCACGGCTCGGGCTCATACCGTGTGCCTTGGCTGTTTGACGACGAGGCGTGCGACGTACTGCGCGCGTTCGTCAAGCTCAAGTGCCGCCTGATGCCCTACCTCTACGCGATGGCCGTCAAGGCGCACAGAACCGGCGTGCCGGTCATGCGCCCAATGGCGCTGGCCTTCCCGGACGACCCGGCCGCGGACTTCCTCGACAGGCAGTATATGCTGGGCGACAGCCTGCTTGCCGCGCCGGTGTTCAGCGCGGACGGGGTTGTGGACTACTACCTGCCCGACGGCGTTTGGACGCATCTGCTGTCAGGTGAGACGCGACGCGGCGGGCGCTGGTTCCGCGACCGCTGCGACTATTTCACACTGCCCCTATATGTGCGGGACGGCGCCCTGCTGCCGCTCGGCTCGGTCGAAAGCCGCCCGGATTACGATTATACAGACGGCGTTACTCTGCGCCTGTACGCGAGCGGCATCGACGAACACGGCGTTGACGCGGGCTGCGTCATACCCGATCTGACGGGCCGCGACTCGCTGTCCGCCACGGTTTCCGCGCGGGACGGGACGCTCACCTTAACGCTTTCGCGCCCGTGCGAGGGCCTGTCGTTTGAGCTGTATCGCGCCGCGCGGACGGGCGCGCGGCAGGCTCCGGAGGCCGTGCGGGTTGACGCCGACGCCCTCATAGTTAAAATTTCTCTGTAAATCAACAAATTATTGCTTGCAAATTGCAATAGCGTGTGGTAGAATTTTCACGATGTGATTTCAGTGACCCGCGCGCGGCGGCTTTCGTCCGCCTTACCGGAGACCGCGCGTCCGTACAGGACGTACTTGAAAGCTGTCGGGCTTTAGAACAGGGAGGAATTTGGAAATGAAAAACATGAAGGTATCCGCAAAGCTTATCCTGAGCTTTATGATCGCCATAGCGTTCATGGCGGTCGTGGGCATACTCGGGATAGTGGGAATGCTCCAGATGGACACGGCAAGCACCGATATGTACGAGAATCAGACCACACCGCTCGTTTATATGTCGTCGGTTCTTGAGTCGCTGCAGAAGATGAGGGTCAGTATGCGCGAGTATATAATCGGCGTGGCGACCGACGATATGAAAAGGATCGACGACACATATTCCTCTGTGATGGAAGTCCAGAGGGACATAACCCAAAATCTTGACGCTTTTTACGACACTATGGTGCTCAAAGAGGCCATTCAGATTTTTGACGACGCGCGCAGGCTGTACGACACCCGCTATAAGGACTGTCTGAAGGAGCTGTATGAGCTGGCAAAATCCGGGGCCAGCCTCGACGATATGGACGCCGTGCTGGATGAGTATCTGGACGACAACGCCAGAGTCACATCGGAGTTTGAAGAGGTAATGGCTTACAAGGTAACAAACGCGCGCGACGCTTCGGATGAAATCGCGTCTATGGCGCAGACGCTTCTTACCGCCATCATCATCCTGTTGGTCGTCGCGGTGGCCGTAGCCCTGACGCTTGCGATCTATATCTCCGGCCTTATCAGCAAGCCGATCGGCGCGCTGACTACTTTCCTTAAAAAAGCCAGCTCCACCGGCGACATTGCGCTCAGCCAGGTTGACAGGGATACCATCGGCAGATTCGCGCAGGCAAAAGACGAGATCGGCCAGTGCATAGGCGCCGCCGCCTCGTTTATCTCCCGCATAACGCAAATCGCCGAGGAACTGGATACGGTCGCTAACGGCGACCTGACCCGTGAAACAAAGTCCCTCTCCGATAAGGACGTTATGGGCATCTCGCTTATAAACATGGTAGAGGGTCTGAACGAGATGTTCGGCGAAATCAATTCGTCAACGGCGCAAGTATCCACCGGATCGAAGCAGGTGGCCGACGGCGCTCAGGCGCTGGCTCAGGGCTCTACCCAGCAGGCCGCCGCCGTCGAGCAGCTCTCAAGCTCGATCAGCGAGATATCCGAAAAGACCAAGGTCAACTCCGAAATGGCCGACAAG
>WRLW01000165.1 GCA_009777435.1 Oscillospiraceae bacterium
AATACTCATGGAGCGTCACCTCCCAAAGACCCTTCCGGCGGCGGCTCCTTTAAGCGCCGCTTGCCCGCGGGCGGGCGGCGGAGCAGCCGGCCCAAAAGGCCCTTCAGCAGCAGCGAGAACGCGCTGAAGTATATAATTATTGCTATGATTATCTCTATTATCTGGGGCGAAAAATTATAGAGCTGCATGTTGAAGCTGCCGACCGTGAGATAGGATATCAGCAGCCCGGAGAAAATGATGCCGATGGGGGAGTTGAATCCAAGCAGAGCGACCGGTATACCCGTAAAGCCCTTGGCGGCCAGCATATCGACCACGCTCATGCTTGAGCCGGAGCCGGCGAGGTAGGTAAGGGCGCCTCCCAGCCCGGCCAGCGTGCCCGCGACGGCCATTGACAGAACTATGCCGCGTTTTTCGTTGATACCCGCGTAGCGCGCCGCGTCGCGGTTAAAGCCGCACGCTTTCAGCTCGTATCCAAGCTTGGTTTTCTCAAGCACGAAATACAGCAGAACGGCCGAGGCGACGGCTATAAGGAACCCGCCGTTCACGCTTGAGACGCTGCCGCCGCTGCGGAAAATTTTATCTAACCCTAATTTGGGCAGATTAGCGCTGTTGGAGACGCGCATGGTCTGGTTATACCGCGAGTCTAAAATGGTTTGCGTTATCAGATGGTTGACCAGATACATGCCGATGTAGTTTGTCATGATGCAGGCGATGACCTCGTTTACGTTGCGCCAGGCCTTGAGGACGCCGGGTATGGCGCCCCACAGCGCGCCGGCGGCGGCGGCGCCGGCCAGCGCGGCCGCGCAATGCAGGCCGGGGGGCAGGAAGTCGCATCTGACGCCTATGTATATGGCGGCAAACGCGCCGACGGTGTACTGTCCCGACGCGCCGATATTGAACAGCCCGGTCTTACCCGCGAAGCCCACCGACAGCCCCGTCATTATTATCGGCGTGGCGAAATATAACACCTGACCGATGTTGCGCATACCGGAGAACCCGCCGGTCAGTATGGCCGTCAGGCCGCCGAGGGCCTGCGGCGGGTTGACGGCGGCGAGTATAAGGAATCCGGCGAACAGCCCTATGACGACGGCCGTCAGCGAGGACATAAAGTCCGCGCCGCCCGCCGAGGCTAATAATCCGCGTATTTTTTTCATGCCGGCTCACCCCGTTTCTCACGCTTAGTACCCGACATATAAAGGCCGAGTTCCTGAATGGTGACGTCGCAAGGCTTCACGCCGGCCACAAGCTCGCCGTTGAACATGACAAGTATGCGGTCGCTGATATTCATAACCTCGTCCAGCTCTAATGAGACCAGCAGGACGCCTATGCCCGCCGAGCGTTCGGCAATGAGCTGCTTATGTATATACTCGATAGCGCCGACGTCGAGTCCGCGCGTCGGCTGAACCGCGATAAGCAGCTTGGGCGCGCGGTCGATTTCCCGCGCGACGATGGCCTTTTGCTGGTTGCCGCCCGACATGCTGCGCGTTATGGTGTGGCGTCCGCGCCCGCTGCGTATGTCATACTTTTCAATCAGCGCGTCGGCGTATTGGTATATCTCGTCATAGCGCAGTACGCCGCGCCGCTGAAAGCGCGGCGTGAAGTAGGTTTGCAGTACCAGATTATAGGCGAGGCTGTAATCAAGCACCAGCCCGTGCTTGTGGCGATCCTCGGGTATGTGCGCCATGCCGGCCGCGCTGCGGGCGCGTATGCCGTCGCGCGTGATATCGCGTCCGAGCAGGGTCACGGCGCCCGATTCGGGCGGCGTCATGCCGGTCAGCGCGTATACAAGCTCGCTCTGCCCGTTGCCGTCTATGCCGGCGACGCATACGATTTCGCCCGCGCGCACCTGAAAGGATACGTCGCTGACCGCGCGTTTGCCGGTGGCGGCGTTATAAACGGTCAGGCCGCTGACGTCGAGCAGGACTTCCCCGGGTTCGGATTCCGGTTTTTCGACGACTAAGCTGACCTTGCGGCCGACCATCTTTTCGGAAAAATCCTCAACGCTTGTGGAAGCGACGTCAAAGGCGCCCTCGCAGCGGCCCTTGCGAAGGACTGTGCAGCGGTCGGCGACGCGCTTTATCTCGGCGAGCTTGTGGGAGATGAACAATATAGACTTGCCCTCGGAGGAAAGCTCCTTCATTATCCGCATCAGCTCGTCTATTTCCTGCGCCGTGAGGACGGCGGTAGGCTCGTCGAAAATAAGTATCTCATTTTCGCGGTACAGCATTTTCAGTATCTCGACGCGCTGCTGCATACCGACCGTTATATCGGATATCACGGCGTCGGGGTCGATTTCAAGGCCATAGCGGCGCGAAAGCTCCAAAACGCGTTCGCGCGCGCCGCTCATCCGCAGCAGCCCGCGCTGTGTGGTTTCGACGCCGAGTACGATATTCTCAAGGGCGGTGAAGTTATGCACGAGCTTAAAATGCTGATGCACCATGCCGATACCCAAACGGGTCGCGTCGTTGGGCCCGTGTATGGTCACTGTTTTGCCGTTTTTCTTGATAACGCCGCCGTCGGGACGGTACAGGCCGAACAGTATGCTCATAAGCGTCGATTTACCCGCGCCGTTTTCGCCGAGCAAAGCGTGTATCTCGCCCTTTTTGAGCCGGAGGGTGATGTCGTCGTTGGCAATCACGCCGGGAAACGATTTTGTTATGCCGTTCATTTCGACGATATATTCCATAAGCTTACCCCCTTAAAGATGGGGGGCGGTATCCGCCCCCCACGCAAGTCAATACAGCCGCGCTTACGACTCGGTTACAATAACGGCTCTGGCCGGGATAGCCTCGGCGCTGGAGACGGCTTCGTCGTCCAGCAGCGAGATGGAGTTGGAGGCGAGCTTGGCGAAAATGGCGACATAGTCGGCCTGTGAGAAGTTATCGAACTTCGAGGTCTCCATGGGCAGCCCCACGCCGTCGTTGGCGGCGGTGAGAATCAGATCCTGGCCGCCGGGGAACTTCTTGTCATAATAGTCCTTGACACAGGCGTAGACCGAGGACGTAAGACCCTTCAGGGCCGAGGTGATGACGGTGGGCGACTCGACGGACTGGTCGATATCCACGCCGACGACCTTCTTGTTAAGCGATTCGGCCGCGCGCATAACCGAGTTGCCGACCCCGCCGCCGCAGCCGAAGATCACGTCGATGCCGTCGTTGTACCAGGCGGCCGACATGGTTTGTATCTCAGGCGTGGCGATAAAGTCGCCGGTGTATTGATAATAGAGCTTTATGGAGCCGTCCTCAAGACCAAGCTCCTGCGCGGCGTATTCCGCGCCCTGCACAAAGCCGTAGCCGAAGCGCACCACGGCCGGCACGGCCATGCCGCCCATGAAGCCGAGGCCGCGCGCGCCGTCCCTGACCACCGCGTAGCCGGCCAAAAAGCCCGCTTCTTCCTCGGCGTATTTGATGCCGACGACATTGGCGCCGGTTTTGTGATTCGGGTAGCCGCCGCTCCAGTCGCCGTCGTTGGGATAACCGTCAACCAGTACGAAGGTTGTGTCGGCCCAGCGATCCTGCGCCTCATAGATGGCCTCCTCAAACAGGAAGCCGGGCGTGACGATCAGCTTCGCGCCGCCCTCGACGGCAAGCTCGATAGCGGCGAGATATGAATCCTTGTTAGCCTCGGAGGGCATGTAGTATTTATGCGTTATGTTCTTTTCATCCGCATACTTGACAAGCCCTTCCCATGAGCCTTGGTTAAACGACTTATCGTCTATGGTGCCTTTGTCGGTGATCAGCGCGAGCTCGTATTTGTCGGCCTGGCTGCACGAGACCAGCATGGGCGCGCACAGCGCTATAATGATCGCGAGTACAAGTAATTTTTTCATCTTTGGTATACCTCCATATATGTTGTTCCGCCGCCGCGGATTGGGACGAATGGGAAACTCATAAAGATTCCGGGCCGAAGCCGTTGGGCAGCAATCCGGCCAGCGTGTGCGCGCGCAGGCTCCCATCGGAGCCTGATATCAGGACGCGGAATGACTCCGGGGCG
>WRLW01000166.1 GCA_009777435.1 Oscillospiraceae bacterium
TTGAGCGCGTAGGCGTCGTCCGGTTCGGGCACGGTGTCGTGGTATCTTATAAGCGGCAGTATGCGCTCGCGCAGGGGCTTGGATACGCATAAGCGCTTGAGGACGTCTTTGGCTATGCGCTCCGACGCTTGGGGGTGCCCGTAAAACGTGTCGCGGCCGTCGGAGATATGCGGCCGCCTGCATAACGGCTTGCCGGCGTCGTGCAGCATGGCCGTAAGCCTCAGCGCCGGATCCGGCGGCACGTTTTGCATAACGCGCACCGTGTGTTCGCCTACGGTATGGACATGGTGAGGATTGCGCTGCGCGCCGGTCTCGGGGTCGAACAGTATGTCTATTTCGGGCAGCAGACAGCTCAGCAGGCCGGCGTCGCGCAGCGTGCGCAAAGCCTCCGGCCTGGGCGAGCGGATTATCTGCGTCAGCTCGGAGGCGCAGCGCTCGTGGGCCACCTTTGATATGTCGCGCGCGTGAGCGCGTATGGCCTCCCATGTGCCGTCCTCTATGCTAAAGCCGAGCTTGGCCGCGAAACGGATCGCCCGAAGCATCCTCAGCGCGTCCTCGGAGAAACGGCGGTCAGGCTCGCCCACCGTTCGGATGAGCTGCTGCTCAAGGCCGTCGCGCCCGCCGTATGGGTCAAGCAGGCCGCGTTCGGGATGCCATGCCATAGCGTTAATGGTAAAGTCGCGGCGCGACAGGTCGTCGTCTATGCTGCCGGTAAAGGTCACGGCGTCGGGGTGCCTGCCGTCGCTGTAACCGCCGTCAACACGGAAGGTCGTCACCTCTATAGAGTGGAGCGGCGCCGCGTGCGGGCGCACGGTGAGCGTGCCGTGCTGTATGCCGGTAGGCAGCACCGTCCAGCCGTATTCGGCGAAAACGCCCATCATTTGCTCAGGCGAGGCGGACGCGGCGAGGTCGGTGTCCGTCGTTACGATATCCGCGCCGGGCCGTATGCCGGCAAGCACCGCGTCGCGGACACAGCCGCCCACAAACCAGCAGGTATGGCCGTGCCGTTCAAGCGCGCGCAAAACGGCCAGAGCGGAATCATATTGCGGTGAACGGATTTTCACTGACTCCCCTCCGGTCGTGTAGGGTTTAGGGCCCTATCTCATCTTCTCCAAATAGCCGCAGTAAGGCCCGCTGACCGCCATGAACGGATAGTTGAGGTATAATACCTCGCCGATGCCGTGCTTGGAGGTAAAATCGGCCATGTTGAAAGCGGGCTGGCCGCTGCCGTTCAGCTTGCGCGGGTCAATGACCCAGATATGCTCGTAGTGCGACGTCAGAAAAGGCACGAACGCGTTGGCGAACGACTCCTTGACGACAATGATGGACTTGCCGTTTGTTACCGACGTCTCAATATGCGTAAGCTCATTGTCGCCGCCGATGAAGCAGATGTATTTATTGCGGTAGGTGCCGAGCGACCTGTTGATGACCGGGAAATTCATGGGCTTTTTCATGGCGGGGCCGTCGGGGTAAATGGTCATCACGGTCTCCGATAGGGGCAGATAATAGGTCAGGGTGTCGGGATTGTCCAGCAGTATCTTGCTGACCGGATACTTCGACGTGAAATTGTACATACTGCCGACGAAATCCTCATAAATTCCCGTCTCGAAGTCGTCAAGCGGAACGGCCTCAAGCCCCATCGCCTCGCAAAACGCCGTGTACGCGTAATACGCGCCGAGCGCCGTCCAGTGGTGGTCGGTGCGGAAATAAATATACTCGTCGGTGCAGCTTTGCAGCTTACCGTAGGCGTCTACGGAGATTACGCCGTCGTCAAGCATGGCGTATACATCGCTGATAAGGTTTTTCTGGGACGCCATACCCGTGTGCATCTCCACGGAGGAGTAAAACTCGCCGCTGTTCGGTGCGACCATCAGTATGGACTGTGTGTCCGGCGCGGCCGCCGCGAGGCTGTTTATGGTCTCGGCGTAACGCGCCATAACCGCGGGCTTCGCGTAGACAATCTCCATCGCGCGCGTGCCGAACACCACCACGTTGCCTGCCTGCTGAGCCTCCGATTTATCAGGAAAGGCGGCGGGCGTCGGCGGCGCTTCAATGACATCGGCGGTGTCGGCGGTGTCGGCGGTGTCTCCGGCGGTATCGGGCGCGTCGTTTCCGGCAGGGCCGGGATCCGGCGTGGGATCCGGGGTGGGCGCCGCCGTCGCCGGCACGCGCTCGGCGCTCATGCCGCCGGACGCGCCGTCGTCCGAGAGGTGCGGTACGTTAAGTATGGTTTCACCGGTTCCGCCGTCGTCGTCGGTGCGTTCAATAATTATCATGCCGCCGTCCCGCGCGCCGCCCTGAAAGAAATAGAACCCGTTTATATTCCGGCTCAGCGTCATGAACGTCTCGCGCAGCGGAAAAGTATCGGCGTAGTATTCCGACAGCGAGCGGGTGTACTCTCCTGAAAAGAAAGCGGCCGCCGTAAGCTCGGGCTTTTGCTTAAGCATACGGTTTTCGGCATCCGAACGCTCGGGAGGCGTGATTATAAGGCTGGCAATCCCCAGCGCGAACATGGGGATAAGACACGCGCATATGATTAGACCGTATTTTATCAATTCTCTTTTATCTTTCATGCTTTATCTCCTGCCATTGCTCCCAAGTTACCAATATCTGGCGCGGCTTCGAGCCTTCGGACGGCCCGAGCAGACCGCGCTCCTCAAGTTGGTCAACGACGCGCGCGGCGCGCGCGTAGCCAAGCTTCAAGCGGCGCTGCAGCATCGAGGTGGAGGCTTGTCCGACTTCGAGTATGATATCCATCGCGTCGCCGCATAACGGATCCCAATCCTCGCCCTTGTCGCCGCCGTCGCTTTTGGGCGTGTCCTTGCCGCCGTTTTCAATGCGGCCGATCACCTCGTCGGAGTAATTTTCGTCGGCGTTTTGCTTTATGAAATCGACGACGGCCTTTACCTCCCGCTCGGTAATCAGGCAGCCCTGCACACGGCTGATTTTAGCGCCGAGCGGCGCGAACAGCATGTCGCCGCGCCCGATAAGCTCCTCGGCGCCGGTCTCGTCAAGAATTATGCGCGAGTTTATGCCCGACGACACCGCGAACGCGATGCGTGAGGGAATGTTGCTCTTCATAAGGCCGGTGATGACGTTCGCGTCGGGGCGCTGTGTGGCGAGTACCAAGTGCATCCCGGCGGCGCGCGCCTTTTGAGCGATGCGGATAATCGAGTCCTCGACCTCCTTGCCCGACGTCATCATCAGGTCGGCAAGCTCGTCGATGATTATGACCACCTGCGGCATTTTTGCCTGCTCCGTGCCGCCGCCAAGCGACGCGTTGTAAGCGAAGAAGTCGCGCACGCCGCGCTCCTGAAGCATACGGTAACGCTTCTCCATCTCATATACCGCCCATTGCAGCGCGCCGGCGGCCTTTTTGGGGTCGGTCACCACCGGGGCCAGCAGATGCGGTATGCCGTTATAAACGCCCAGCTCGACCATCTTCGGGTCTATCAGTATCAGCTTTACCTCGTCGGGCGTCGCTTTGTACAGCAGGCTGACGATAAGCGAGTTTATGCAGACGGATTTGCCCGAGCCGGTGGTTCCGGCCACCAGCAGATGTGTGAGCCTTGAGATATCGGCGTGTATACAGTCGCCGCCTATGTCTTTGCCGAGCGCGAATGTCAGCTTGGACTCGGCGCTGCGGAATTCGCGCGTATCGAGTACGTCGCGCATGTATACGGTATTCACCAACCGGTTGGGCACCTCGACGCCGACAATGTTGGCCTTGCCGGATACGGGCGCTATACGTACGCCGTCCACGCCGAGGCTGAGCGCTATATCGCGTGAACGGCCCGTCAGCTTGCTGAGGCTGATGCCCTGCGCCAGCTCGTATTCGTAGCGCGTCACCGACGGCCCGCGCACCACGTTGACCGCTCTGGCGTCGATCTTGAAGCTGTGTATGACCTCGGTAAGCC
>WRLW01000167.1 GCA_009777435.1 Oscillospiraceae bacterium
AACTCATGAATGTCTATATTGCGGCAGCCCCGTAGGGACGCACAGTGTGCGTCCGTGGTTTATTTTGCCACAACGCGGGGGAACCGGCGGAGAAACGCGGACGCACACTGTGCGTCCCTACGGCGGCACATCGGAAATTGTGCAAAATGCACGTTCATGCGCCCGGCGCCGGGCGTCCGCTATGCCGGCCGTCACTGTATAAGCAGCGGATTGACAGCGTAATCGCGGCTGGCAAGCGTCGAGCCGGCGCCGTCCAAAAGCGTGAAACGCACCTTAAAAGCGTTAGGCAGAGGGTCGTCTATAATCAGGTAAGATATTCCGTTAGCGGATAGAAACTCAAGCTTTAGTGTTTTTCGCTTATAAAACGCCTTGTCCAGCACGAGGCTGCCGTTTTTGCACAGCCACCCGTCGCCGTTGACGCTGTAGGAGATTGTTGTATTAGTATTGAAGGTGATTTCATCCGGCGCGATGACCGCGCCGCTTTTGGCGTCCGCTATGTCTCCGAGCAGCTCAAGCGACAGGCTGTCGAGCAGGGTATTGCACTCGGCCAAATCATTCGCTCTGTGGTAAACCGTGATAATGGGCGCGATGACAAACGCCGCGGCGCCCGAGACCACAGAGAAAACCAGCATGGCCACGACCAGCTCCATCAGCGTCATGCCCTTTTTGTTAAGCTTTTTCATGGCCGGGACTCCGGCTTAAAGGCGAAAAACCCGCCGTCCGCCATGTTGTCGGTGACGGTCACGGGAATGGATATAAGCCTTCCCTCGACAGACAGGATAAGCTCCGTATCCCGCTGCCCGTCGTATTCGCCTAATATCACCTCGTTCGCCTTATTCTGCATTTCCGTGGCTTCGGCGGCCGAGTCGGCCGTGACGCCCAAAGACCAGTTAATCATCATGGTGACGGCCGCCAGCAGGATAGAGAACACCAGCAAGCTGGCGATGCCCTCCATGAGGGTTTCGCCCCTTTTTTGCGCGAGGATATACCTGACCTTACCGCCTGCCATGCGCGATTACCTCCCAATTCCCGGTGTTGGTAAGCTTCATTTCGATGCTGTCGGCGGCGTCGGCTTCCGCGGCCTCCGCGAAATTCTTCTCGCCGGCCGAGACCTCTCCCGCGATATCCTTAAATATCCCCTCGATATCCACATCGCTTTCCTTTTCGGCGCCGCTGAGCTTGTATTTTACAAACGAGGTCAGCGTTTTGCCTCTGTATGACGCGGCGACCTCGACCTCTATGTCGGCGTTTATAACGGCTTTCTGCTGTTCGGGCAGGCTGAGCAGCGTCCATTTGGAAACCCAGATGTCCTCATCCTCGTCCAGCTCCCAAACCTCCCGCCATTTCGACTTGTTATACCATGTATAGTCAACCTGATAATCCGCCGTTATTTTAATGTCGCCGTATATCCCGGACAGCTCCGGGCCGTCGGCCAAGCCCGTCACGGCGGCCGTGAGCTCATGCCTTCCCGGATAGAAAACACGGCGGCCGTCGGTATGCTTATGGCCGGGTATTTGCTCCATAACCATACCGACGACCAGCTCCGCGAGCGTGCCGTCTATTTCCTCCTGGTTCATGCTGCTGCCGATGGCCCTGTGTATGCTGTCGCCGTATATGCTAAGCTGATGTTGGTCTTTTCGGGCAAGCCAAGCGCCCCGGCAGGCTATGGCGGCGTTCATGGCCGACGAGCAGACGGGCATGAGCAGCAGCATGGCCGCGAGGACAAACATCATGGAGGCGCCCGAGTTATTGTGTAATATCGTTCTGAGTTTTCCCACGGCGCATCCTCATATTCTGTATATTATCTATAGATCGTCGGCTATCATCGTAACTTCAAATACAAGCGATATGCTTATCAGCTCGTCGCTCTGGTCGTCCGGCACGGGGAACGATATGCGGCTTATGCGCACATCGTCGATGCCGTCCACGTCGCTCAAAAGGCTCCTCACAGCGTCGAGGGTGCCCAGCGCCGACACGCTGACCGAGACCGTGAAGAGCGCGGAGGGGTCGCCCGCGACGGCCGCGGGGTCGGAAAAGTTCATGCTGAGCGCCATTATCATGTTTCTGGCGCACAGGTCGTGCATTATGGGGTCTAACCGTTCGTTGGGCATGAGCGGCCGGTATACCTCCCTGACCTCCTCAAAGCCTTCAAACGCCCTGTCGTAGCCCTCTTTGATGGCGGCGCCGACCACGAGCATGGCGTCCATTTCCTGCTTCTCGGCCGCGAGCGCCTCAAGCTCATCCGCTTTTTCCCCGTGCCGCGCGAACGCGGGCGTGTTGAGAAACTGGAACGACAGGTAAAATATCACCGCCGCCGCCGTCAGCGAGATAAGGAATTTCTCGCGCTTTGTCATGGCCTTTTTTTGATTATCCATCAGCTACCTCCCCAAGGGTGGCCAAGGTCACGTCTAACGAGAAGTTCAGCCCCTGATTGTACCCGGAATACCTGACCGATTTGACCAGATCGCTGTTTTTCAGCATGTTGACATAGGCCACGGTGTCGGCCACGCTTTCGCTGACGCCGCCTATGCGCATGGAGCCGGAGCCGTCGCTGAAGCTGAACTGCGAGACCGTAACCCCGCCGTATCCGTAGATTATCAAATCAATAAGGCGGCCCGACACATGCACCTTGGCGTTCTCGCTCTCGATCCGTTCGTTATGCTGGCGGATAACGCCGTTGTACATCAGCGACATGCTTTCAAAGCCGCTTATTTCCTCAAGCCGCGCGATGTTGGCCTCGTCGCGCAGCTTCGCGTTGATATCGTCGATTTCGAGATCCATGTTATATATCCCGTAATAGAAATACGCGGCCGGCGCGAACTGTATCAGGATATATAGCAGCATAAGCGGCGCCCATGACTTTCTGGAGCCTTTTGTCTTTTTATACCGCTCAAGCCCCTTGCGGCACCGGATAAGGTCGATGCTGTCGCCGCCCAGCCGCGTGTTGAGGTAGACGAAGTGCGCGTCGGGCGGCATGTTCTCCCCGCCCTTGACGCCGCCGAAAATGTTTATGACGTCTAACTTGATATCGCTGTGCGGGTTGAGCGAGTCCAGCAGGCGCATATCGTTTTCGTCTAAGCCCAGATAGTAGCTGTCGGTGATATCGTTGAATTTCTGCGAGCGGTTGAACTGTATAAGGCCGGACAGGTTGTCTATCAGCGTCTGCGCGAGCAGCAGCTTGTCGTCGCCGTAGAGCCTTGTCCTCGACATGAATACGTTGACGCCGTTTTCAAAGATAACCGAAAGCATGGCAACGCCGTCTACAACGTTTAGCACAAAGGTCTTTTTTTGCAGCTCCGGCCGTGAGGCTACATAGCTCAAAATAGCCTGCGTGCCTATCCTGATGGCCGACAGCTTGACGCCGACATCCTTAAACGCGGCGATATAGCTGTCCACAATGGCCTTGTTGGCGGCGCAGGCGAGCAGCGCGGTATTCGACGGCCCCATCAGCTGATACCCGCAGGCCAAGTCCGCGGCGGGCTCGCCCGACTCGGCGAAATCGTCTCTCACAAGCTGCTCGTATTGCTTCTTGTTGAGCTTGGGTGCGGCTATGCGCTTTACTAATATGGCGCTGCCGTCCACCACCAGAACGGGGTCTTTGAACAGCTCCGGGTTTTTGACGCGCATGGCGGTCAGACACTCGGCCAAAAAGGCGCCGTCGGTGATCATGCCGTTGATCATCGTCCCCTCCGGCAGCGGGTGCGTTATAAATGTCTTAACCGCGCTCCCGATATAGCCGATTAACTGAATTTTCTCAGATGAAATGTAAATGGACGATTTCATGGATACCTCACCGCCTGCTCCGCGCCCTTCATCCCGGGACGCTTTTTTTTAGCCTATACCTTCGTACATGCTCATCATCGGCATCATAACCGACA
>WRLW01000168.1 GCA_009777435.1 Oscillospiraceae bacterium
GTATGAGAAAGCCGTCCCGCGCGCGGGCTTTCAGTCACGGACGACATAGCCCACACCCCTGACCGTGTGTATCAGCTTCATGCCGAGCGGCTCCTCGATTTTGGCGCGCAGATAACGGATATATACGTCCACCGAGTTGGTCTCGCCTGAATAGTCGTATCCCCAGACGCGCGTCAGAAGCGTTTCGCGGCGCTGTACGATGTCCTTGTTCTCCATGAGGTGGCGCAGCAGGTCGAATTCGCGGCGCGTGAGGTCTATTTCCCTGCCGTTTGCCGACACGGTGCGCCGTTCGGGGTCGAGGGAGACGCCGCGGCATGTAAGCGCCGAGCTTTTTTTCCGCAGGAGCGCGCGTATGCGCGCGAGCAGCTCCTCGATGGCGAACGGTTTGGTAACATAGTCGTTCGCGCCGCCGTCAAGCCCGTATACCTTGTCCGTGGTCGCGTCGCGGGCGGTCAGCATGATGACCGGCGTGTCGCCCGCCGGCGGCGGGTGCTGGCGCAGGCGGCGCAGAACCTCCATGCCGTTTATGTGCGGCAGCATCACGTCTAACAGGATCAGCGAGTAACCGCCGCCCACGGCCTTTTCTAAGCCCTCAAGCCCGTCGGCGGCCTTATGCGCGACGTATCCCTCGTGCGTAAGCTCAAGCTCCACAAAACGCGCTATGCGCTCCTCGTCCTCGATTATCAGTATCTTATCCTGCACCGATAAAGCCACCTTTCCTGAACGCCGCGGCGCTTGCTATATCCTCTCCGGCCCTTTGCAGGGCTTGCTTTTGGGCGGTTCGGGCGGCGGCTCCGCGGCGTCCGCCGGAGTGTAGTCAACGTCTATTATATCGGGCGGCATATCGCCCGGCCGCGCGCCGGCGTCTCTCTCAGCCCCGAAGCCGCGCCTGAACTCGTTTACCAGCGCGTCGGCCGCGCCCGCGATATCGTCCAGCGTTTCGTTGACCTTGCCGGCGGCCTTTCCCGCGGGGGACGGGCTGTCCGAGCCCGCCGCGTCTGGGTTTTCCACGCGGTAGCGCAATCCGAAGAGCAGGCCGGCCATCATAAAGGGTATGACCACCCAGAAAAAGCATACGGTCAGGATAACCGCCGCCCATACAGGCAGACGGAAAACCTCGGCGCCGTTCAGGCGCTTATACACGACAAACATGAAACGCAGGCTCTGGTCGAACAGCTCGCCTATGCGGCCCGGCGCCTGCCCGCCGCGCTCCGCGCCTGCCGATTCGCGCCGCGCGCCCTCGGGCATCACCCTCACGCCGCCGTCCGGCGCGGCGGAGGCGTCCCACGCCGGGGGCGCCGGCTGCTTCACGGAGCCGTCCTTGGATATCCTGCCCTGCCGTTCCAGCAGCACGATGGCGTCAAGAAGGCTGCCGTTCGCGGTCTCCAGAGCGTCGCGGGCCTCCTCGTATGAGATGTCGGCGTATTGCAGCAGCCGTTCGACCTGTTCTATAGATACCATTGTCCTAACCTCCGTAAGTCCGGTGTTTTTCTATATTATAACCGGGTAATCTTTGAACGGCTTTTAAGGAACATTAAAAATACGTTATAACTGCGTCTTTGCTATCCTGTCGCCCACCTGATGCAATACGTTCAGCAGCGACGGCGCAAGCATCGGGTGTTCGCGGTTGAGCGATTCGTGGGATACGCGCCCGGCTTCCCCCGGACGCGCGGGCGGTTCCGCCAGCGCGGCCCGCGCCTGCATCTCGGCGGACGCCATCTCGCGCTCGGCCGCGGCGGCATAGAGATGCTCGGGCACGGAGAAAAACGCGCCGGCGTTAACGCCGCGCGCGCTGTACAGGATACGGAACACCTTATAATACGCCGCCGAAAGGTAGCGCATGACGGCGGCGGTCAGCGCCCTGTCGCCGAAGCCGTCGAGCAAATCAAACAGCAGGGTCACGCTGTTGTTCAGCAGCCGCTTCGACATCAAAGCGGACGCCGAACCCCGCAGGCGGTTATCGTTGTCGCCCGACGCGTCATAGCGCCCGGCGTCCGTGTCCTGAACGCTTTCGCGCACCATTGTCCGTCCGAGCAGATAGTCCGCCGACACGTCATAGTAATCACAAGCGCGCGTGACGAAATCAAGCCCGGGCTCCCGGGCGCCGTTCTCGTAGTGCGAGAGAAGCGCCTGCGATATGTTCAGCCGCCCGGCGGCCGCGCGCTGGCTGACTCCCTTTTCGGTGCGCAGAAGCTTGAGGGAACGTGAAAACGATGTATTCATCTAAGCCAACCCCTTATAAACTCTGAGTTACTTATATCACAAATATTGCAGTTTGTAAAGCGGGGCGCGCTTGCCCGGCGGCTTTTGGGACGGTCATTGATATATTCGGAAGAATCGTGTATAATGGAACACGCGGCACGGTATATACAGGCGGCAGACAATGGTCAGTCCGTACCGGCCGGTTATAGCGAGGTGTAACATGGAAGCTAAAATAGCCTTTTTCCTCCTGTCCATAGCCCTGTTTTATATGGACGGTTACTTGGTTTTCGGGATATGGTTCCACGGGAAGCGCAGCGCTTATCTGAAGATATTCTTCGGCTTGGGCCTGATGATTTCGGCATGGGCGCTTTTTAACGGCATCAGCGTCCTGTTAAGCGAAGAGCTGTACCGGCTGATATATCCGCTGTATTTTTCGCTCGCGTGCTTTATCCCGCCGTTGTGGCTGCTCTACGTTCTGCATTTTACAGGCTCCCGATTCGCGCGCTCACGCGCGCTGGCGGCCGTTCTTATCGCGCTGGCGACACTGGATTTGCTGGCGCTGGCCACAAACCCTTGGCACGGCGAGTTTATCGCCGGCTATAACGGGCTGCTCCCGGTCGGCGGCAAATGGTTCCCTGTCCACGCCATTATCGGGTATGCCGCGCTGGTCGTCATGTATATTATTTTCTTCCGCTATATATTTAAGAACATCCGCAAAAACCCCTCGCTGATTCTTGTCGGCTTCGCGGTCGTGCTGCCCATAGTATTCAATGTTCTCTACACGTTTGATATCCTGAATTATGGGTTTGACGTTACGCCGTTCGCGTTTTTGGTAATGTTTATTATTTTCACCCTTTACTCGGCGCGGCTCAGGCTGTTTGACAACCGGAGCGCCGCCTTGATGAATCTGTTCCGCACGCTTCCCGAGTCTTTGTTGGTTGTGGACAAAACGGGCTATGTGGCCGATGCCAACCCCTCCTTCAAAAACGCTTTTCCGGGGCTGCCGCTGGAGCATGATAAGACCACGATAGCGGATGTTGTGAGTTATTTCGAGTCCGCCGCCGCCGAGCAGGGCTCCGCGGATATAATCAAACGGATCAGCGCCTCCGACGACGACATATACGGCGCCGAGATTACGCTGCTGTGGGACGGAACCCCCAGCTATTACATTTTTTCAAAAAATAATATCTATCAGCGCGCCCAGCATGTGGGCTTTATCGTTACCCTTACCGACGTCAGCAACAACCAGCGGACAAAGCAGATGATAGACGAGATCAACCAGCAAAACGAACGGCTCAGGGAAATGAAAGACATAGCGGAATCCGCCTCAAAGGCAAAAAGCGAGTTTCTGTCCGCCATGAGCCACGAAATGCGGACTCCCATGAACGCGATCATAGGCATGACGGCCATAGGGAATAAAACCAATGATATGGGTGAAAAAAACCGTGCCCTAAGCACGATCGGAGACGCGTCCTCCCATTTACTGGGCGTTATAAACGACATATTGGATATGGCCAAGATCGAGGCGAACAAGCTTGAGCTTGTCACGGTTGAGTTTAATTTTAACGAAGTGGTGCAAAAGGTGCTGAGGGTCGCCAACTTTCGCGTGGATGAGAAGCATCAGCGGCTCTCCACAAAAATAGACGGC
>WRLW01000169.1 GCA_009777435.1 Oscillospiraceae bacterium
GCCCATCCCAACGCCCGACACTCCTGAGTTAGACGGAAAGGCAAGGATAATGGATTTTAAGGAACTCACAGCCGCACAGCTCATGGCGGAGATGGACGCCGGCTGGAATTTAGGCAACACTATGGACGCCTTGAGATCCGTCTACGGATTGCCTACGCAGCACGAGACGGCGTGGGGCAATCCCGTCACTACCCCCGAAATGATTCAGTTATTGGCCGACACAGGGTTCAGCACTCTGCGCATACCTGTCACATGGGAGCCGCATATAGGGCCTGACTATACCATTAACGCCGGGTGGCTTGACCGTGTGCAGGAAATCGTGGATTACGGCATCGACTGCGGGCTGTATGTTATCATCAACATGCACCATGAGGAATGGCATTTCCCTTCCGTTGAAAACGTCGAGGAGGCGGAGGCTTTTCTAACCGCGGTATGGGCGCAGATTGCCGCGCGGTTCGGCGGCTATTCCGAAAAGCTGATATTCGAGGGTCTGAACGAGCCGCGCATGAAAGGCACGCCGCAGGAGTGGTCGGGCGGAACCGAACAGGCGCGCGCCGTTATCAACAAATGGAATCTCGCGTTCGTTCAAACCATACGCGCGGGCGCGGGGCATAACGATAAGCGCTGGCTTATGGTGCCCACCATCGCGGCGTCGGCCGACGAAACACCGCTGAAAGGCTTTGTAAAGCCTCGGGACGACAAGGTTATCGTCTCCATACACTCGTATACGCCGTATAACTTCGCGCTCAATACCCGCGCGCTGCAGGACACGGCCTTTGACCCGTCGAACCCGGCGCACACCAACGACATTGACGCGATGCTCAAACGGCTCGACACCTATTTCGTGTCTAAAGGGATACCTGTCGTGATCGGTGAAACCGGGTGTCTTAACAAGGGCAATCCCGAGGATCGCGTTAATTGGGCGGGCTACTATTCAGGCAAGGCGGCCTCATACGGCATACCGTGTATATGGTGGGACAACGGCATACAACAGTCCAGCACCGGCGAGGCGTTTGGCATTATGGACAGGAGGAACGCCGAATGGTGGTTCCCCGAGATAGCCGAAGCCTTCATAAACGCGAGAAAACAGTAGAAAATTTCCCCGCCGGTTTCGGCGGGGAAATTTTTATGGAACTCAAGCGCCGCCTATGGTATAATGTCTGCAAGCAGACATTATCTAATTCAAATATATACCATTTCGCTCCGCGAACCGGCGCTTTGCGCCTATGGTATAATGAACCGTCCGTATACGCCGTGTGACCGGCCGCGTCCGCACATACGAATGGATCGGAGCTTACTTATGTACAAATACGCGCTGAGGCAAATCAGACGGAGTGTGATAACCAGCGTATTGTTTTGCGTCCTGCTCGCGCTGGCCGGGGCGCTGCTGTGCCTTGGGGCCGGTCTTTTAACGACCGCGCTCAGGAGCGCCGGAAGCATAAAGTCGAACTACACGACAATCGCCCTGCCCGACACGGCGGCCATGCGCAGGTACGCGCTGAATAAAATCGAAAGCGAAAATATCACCGAGTACGACACCGGGGACAGTATTATCACCCCGGATGATATTATGTGGGGGCCGTTTTTCAAGCAGTTTACCGCCGACCACATGACCGACGAGATCCTCAGTGTTATCGAGGAGGACGTATACGGCTCGCCCGCCGTATCCATGGATCCGCGCCGTTGCTACGGGGCGTACTCGCCCGGGGTCATTCCGATTCCGCAGCCTGATTCCACATTAGACGGAAACAGTTCGGCGGCCTTTGTGGTCAAATGCACCGGGATCGAGGAGATACAGCGGGTTCAGGGGAAGCTCGACGAGCAGCGTTTCGTGGTGACGACGCAGGCTTATGTGGATTTTGAAGTCTTGGAGACCGTCATGCTGCACCCCGACCGGAGAACGCCCGACGCTCTTTTTATCATGGTGAGCGTGACGGACGAAAACGGGGGTTACTTCTTCGAGGTGGGCGGCACATACTTTATCTCGGGCAGCGGATACAGCGAAAGCTATTACCGGAGCGGCAGCGCGTCGGCCGGCGGGACGGGCAACTCTATGAACCTCGGTTTTTGGGACGGAACCGAGGTCGTCGTGGGCAGGGCCGAAACATTCGACGACCTCAGCGAAACGCTGCGCCGCGAGCTTGAGCGCGGGTTCACTTTCTACTCTGTTACCGAAAAAGACTTCCCTATGGACATCGTATCGCGCCGCTATACCGGCGGCGAATCGTACCGCGCGTGGTTTCCGCTCGGCGCCGATCTTCAAGCCGCGTTAGGCTCCGATATCGGCGCGGACATCGAGTATGCTTTAAGCGTGGCGGATAAGGACATACGGCGCCTGCATGTGCTGACCACAGATAACCTGAACAGCTACTTTTACTTCAACCAGCGGCAGGCCAACATCGACGCCGGGCGCGGCTTTACGAGGGAAGAAGCCGAAAGCGGAGCTAAGGTGTGCCTGATTCCGGCCAATTTGGCGTCTAAAAACGAACTGGGAATCGGGGATACGATCACGCTGCATCTTACCGAGGGGCAGTTCTACATGACGAGGATTCTGTACAAGGACAACCCCAACCGCAGCTACCGGAACTGGCGAACCGGCGGCTACTCCTCATTTATGGCCGAAGCCGAACCGATCGAGTTTGAAATCGTCGGGACGTATACCACGAGCTACCCGTCTATGGACGCCAACGAACCCCACGCGATTCCAATGAACACGGTCATTATACCCGACAAGTCCTTTGACGGTTCCCTGCCTATCCGGTATGAGGAAGCGCCGGATTACTGGGTCGGGTACGCGGATTTGAACCCTCTGCTGAACGTCATCGTCGTCCCCAACGGAGAAAACGAAGCGTTCCGCGAGTCCATCAACAGCCTGATTCCGGGCTACGGCAACTTCTTTATCCTTTACGATCAGGGGTATTCCTTCGTGATGAACGCCGCCGAGAACCTGCGAAGCGGCTCGGGGCTTGTGTTCGCGCTCAGCGCGGCGGGATGGCTGATTTCGGCCGCGGTGTTCCACCTGTTTTTCGTTCTGCGCAAAAAGAAGGAGGCCGGGCTGCTGTACGCGCTGGGAATCGGCAAAAAGCACAGGTTTGTCTGGGTGTTCGCGCAATGCGCCCTTATCATCGTGGCCGCGCAGATTGCGGCGTTTGGGGCGTCGGCGGCGCTCTACGGCAATGTGCTGGAATACGCCGTCGAGACGGCCGGGCGCGACGCCGCGGCGGTAAACGACGAGTTCAGCGACGCTGTATCGGTGGCCGACGGCGAGCGGCAGGATTTCGAGTTTGAGCGCGACCCGTTAGCCGTGCCCGCCGCGGCCGCCGCGCAGACGGCCTTGCTGCTGATTATGGCGGGCGGCGTTTCGGCGCGGATCGCCAAACGCGGGGCCGGTTCGCTGGGGGAGGCCGGTGAGTAATGCTGTTCCTGCCGCGCTTTTTTCTCGGACGCATCCCGCGCGAGGGCTTTCGGAGCCTGATTGTTCCCGCGCTTGCTCTGGTGCTGGTGATGCTGATTATTTTAATGGGCAGCGTCAGAGACCGCCAGACCGACGGCTTAGAGGACGTTTTGAATCAATATGAGGTGCGCGTCGAGGTATCGGATCCGGTCAGCTCGGCCGTTGACGGCATCCGTGTTTCGAGCCGGCACATCGGCCTGTTTACCGACGGGGAAGCGTGGCCGTCGCTGGCGCCGCTCGTGAAGGACGTCGAGCTTAGGCGGAGTCTGGTCATGGTCGGGGACGGCGCGCCGGACGGCAGTCTCGTGGGCGTCACGTCGGCCCTCGCCGACGGCAGCCTCCGCCCGGTCGCGGGCGCGTGTATGGGCTTTTTCGACGG
>WRLW01000170.1 GCA_009777435.1 Oscillospiraceae bacterium
GGCATACAGGCTGGAGCAGGCGGGGCGGGAGCGGAATATAGATCTGATAACGGCCTGCGCCCCTGAGTTTCACAAACAGCTGCGCGGCCTGCTGGAAAAGCTTCAGCCCGGCTCAGCCGCGGACGGCGCGGACGAGGATATCGGCGGACTGCTCGAAAGGCTGCTGCGCATACAGGAGATGTGCGCCGACTATAACAGAAAAGGCGCTTTGGATATTTTACAGGAAATAGAGCAGGAAAACTGCTCAAAAGAAACGCGTGAAGTCCTCGGCGGAATCACCGAGCTTATACTGCACAGCGAGTTCGACGAAGCCGAAAAAGCCGTCGGGGACTATGCGTCCGGCATGTGCTCAGGGCATAGAGCCGGAGCCGCGCGGATGCGGGAAATCGCCGGGATAGATATTGAAAAAGGGCTTGAGCGCTATGGCGGCGATATGGAGACCTATCTGAAAATCCTGCGTTCATACACGGTCTGCATACGCTCCATGCTCGGACAGATAGAAACTGTCGGCGAGGATACGCTTGCCGATTACAAGGTAATCGTCCACGGCATCAAGGGGGCGAGCCGCGATATCTTTGCCGAACAAGTCGGCGCAAGCGCCGCCGAGCTTGAGCAAGCGGCCAAAGCGGGCGATTTGGGCTATATAACCGGGCATAACCCGCCCTTCCTTGAAGCCGCTTGGAAGCTGATCGGCGACCTTGAGAGTGTACTCTCCGCCAGCGCCGGCGAAAACCAAAAGCCCAAAAAGGATAAGCCGGACGCCGAAACGCTGTCTAAGCTTCTCGCCGCCTGCGAAAAATATGATATGGATGGAGCGGACGCGGCTATGGAGGAGATAGGGCGCTGTCAATACGAGGCCGACGGCGGTCTCGCGGACTGGCTCAGGGATAACGTCAGCCTGATGAACTTCACGCAAATCATCGAAAGACTTTCAGCTCTCGATAAATAGGAGGTTGTATCCATGAACAACCGCATCCGCAGAAAGATAATTTATGTTGACGACGTAAATTACAGCCTGATATCGCTGAAAGAAAGACTAAAGGCGCATTATGAGGTTTATCCCGCGCAGTCCGCCCACAAGCTGTTTGAGATCCTTGAACGCGTCGAACCCGATTTGATATTGCTTGACATCAATATGCCGGATATCGACGGCTATGAAGTCATTATGAAGCTAAAAGCCGACAAGCGCTTCGCGCACATACCCGTAATTTTTCTAACGGCCCAAAATGACAAGGACAGCGTGTTCAAGGGCTTGAACCTCGGCGCGGCCGCCTATGTGAACAAGCCTTTTTCCACTGCGCTGCTGATCGAGCAAATCGAAAATGTGTTCAAGTCCGAAAAGCTCCGAAACCCCTTCAAGGATTTATTGATAGGGGAGGAGGACTTCAGTAAGCCGAGCATCCTCGCGGTTGATGACTTCTCGGTCATGCTAAGAACGCTGCACACCGCCCTGCGCGACAAATACAACGTGTATACGCTTACAAGGCCGGAGGAGCTGAAGAGCTTCCTGCAGAGCATTGTGCCCCACCTGTTTTTGCTGGACTATAACATGCCTGTGTTGAGCGGATTTGATTTAGTTCCCATAATAAGGGAATTCCCGGAGCATAAGAAAACCCCCATTATTTTTATAACCTCCGAGGGCACGGTCGGCAATATGTCCGCGGCCGCCTATCTGGGCGCCTGCGATTTTATTGTAAAGCCGGTAAACATAACCGTGCTGCGCGAAAAAATAGACCGGCACATCAGACGGTCTTAGCTTAGACGCGCTTGAAAATCCCAGTCTGTAAAAATAAGCGGGAGGGCATTATGCAAAAGCTGATATTTATTGTGGATGACAATGACGCCAACCTAACGGTAGCCGCGTCGGTGCTGGAAACGGAGTACCGGGTGCTGACCATGCCGTCGGCGGCAAAAATGTTTTCGCTTTTGGAGAAAAGGCGGCCCGATTTGATTTTGCTGGACATCGAAATGCCTGAGATGGACGGCTTTGAGGCAATGAAGCGCTTGAAAGCCAACGACCTATACGCGCAGATCCCCGTCATTTTTCTGACCGGCTTGTCCGACGGCGGCAACGAAGCCTATGGTATTGAGCTGGGGGCCGTTGATTTTATCGCGAAGCCTTTTTCAAAGCCGGTGCTGTTAAACCGCATCAAGAACCATCTGCAAATCGACGAGCTGATCCGCGAGCGCACGGCGCAGCTCCTTGAACGCACGGGACAGCTCGTACGCCTGAAAAACGGTATTGTCTATACGCTGGCGGATCTTGTGGAGAACAGGGACAAGAATACCGGCGGGCATATCGACCGCACGACCGTATACATGGAGATACTGATCGAGGCCATGCTGGCGCGGGGGGTATATGCCGACGAGATGCGCGGCTGGGAGCTGGAGTCGGTGGTCTCCTCGGCGCGCCTGCACGACGTGGGAAAAATCACCATCCCCGATTCCATCCTGAACAAGCCCGGCCCGCTGACGGCGGAGGAATTTCAGACCATGAAAACGCACTCCTCGGAGGGCGAACGTATTATAAATAACGCGATACGGCTGACCGGCGACGCGGAGTTCCTGCACTACGCCAAGCTGATCGCTACATACCACCACGAGCGCTGGGACGGCTCGGGCTATGCCTATGGGTTAACGGGGCCGGATATTCCGCTCTTGGGGCGCATCATGGCCATAATCGACGTGTACGACGCCCTCGTTTCCGAGCGTCCCTACAAAAAAGCCTTTACCCACGAGGCGGCGGTCGGCATAATTATGAAGGACTCCGGCCGGCATTTCGACCCGCTCATAGCGGAGGTTTTCAACGACATAAGCGGTCAGGTGGACGCGGCGCGTGTAAGGATGAACACAACGGAGGGTTCCGGCGAGCGGTGTACAGGAAACTGCCTTGCCTGCGGAAAATGCGCGGGTCTGCCCATTCTTGATTCTTTCAGCGCGTGCCGGCAGTCGCAGGAGCCTCGCGAGGGGTATGCCGTCGCCGTTGACATAGGCACGACCACCGTCGTACTCGCGCTGCTGGATCTCTCCGCCGGAAGCGTGGCCGCCAGACACAGCTTTATGAACCCGCAGAGAGTATTCGGCCCCGACGTTATCTCGCGCATAAACGCGGCCAACGAAGGACAGTTGAACGAGCTGCGCCGTTTGATTACCGAGAGCGTTTCGGAGGGTCTGAACGAACTGCTCGCGTCCCGGGGCGTCCGGCAGGTATGCGATATGGCCGTCGCGTGCAATACGACAATGGCTCATTTGCTGCTGGGCCTGCCTTGCGAAAGCCTCGGTGTTTTTCCGTTCCAGCCGGTATCCGCGCCCGCGGGGAGTTACAGATATGACGAGCTGTTCAAATCCCCGAGGCTCGATTGCGCGGTTCGTATTCTGCCTTGGGTGTCCGCGTTTATAGGCGGCGATGTGATATCGGGGCTGCTGTACGCCTTGCCGGAGGAAAAGCGGCGCTTTATGCTGATCGACCTTGGCACCAACGGCGAAATGGCGCTGTATAACGACGGCAAACTGACCGTGACCTCCACGGCGGCCGGCCCGGCGTTCGAGGCGGCGCTGCCCGGTTCCGTGCCCGGCGGCAAGCGGGACGCCGGCCGGCC
The DNA here is from genome assembly GCA_009777435.1 of Oscillospiraceae bacterium. Classification (GTDB taxonomy): domain Bacteria; phylum Bacillota; class Clostridia; order Oscillospirales; family UBA929; genus WRMG01. The sequence goes on from WRLW01000170.1 coordinate 3,600, forward strand.
GGCCGGCGCGTCGGGCGCCATACGCGAGCTTGCCCGCTTGGTACGAACCAAAACGGTCGATGAGACCGGGCTGCTCACAGGGGAATCCGTATTTACACAGCGGCAGATACGAGACCTCCAGCTTGCCAAATCCGCCGTGCGTTCGGGATTGGAAATACTGCTGGAAGTCTCGGGCATGGATTACGGGTCGCTTGAGGCGGTATATTTGGCGGGCGGCGCCGGGCAG
>WRLW01000171.1 GCA_009777435.1 Oscillospiraceae bacterium
GCGCGCCGCTCGTCAAGCCGCTCGTGCGTCTCGCCCACGAACTCCTCAAAGCTGTCGAGCATCTCCTCGATCTGCCTGTAGAGCGCGAGCAGCTTTTCGGAGCCGGAGGCTTCCGGCTTTTCGGCCGCGCCCGTCACGCGCCTGACCGCGGCGCTCACCCATATGATCAGCGCCGCCTGCACGGCGCCCCATATCAGCCAGCCATACCACGGCATATACGAACCGCCTTCCTTCTCTACAGCTTAACGTCGATAAAATGGCGCTCGCCGCGCGACTTCCCGCCGACCGGAAGCGACAGCATCGGGTCTTTAGGCTTCCCGTCCCCGCGTTCGCGCTCGTTTTGCGAGCCGTCGCGCCCGCCCTGACCGCCGCGGCCGCCCTCGTCGTCGCCTATGCGCCTGCCCTCGGTTTTGACGGTCGCCACCGTGCGCTCCTTTTGCACCTCGGTGGTTTTGTTGATATCATAGGCCGTCTGCCTCATGTGCACCTCGGCCTGTTTCAGCGTCCGCGACTGGCCCGCCGTCAGATCCGCCGGCTTGGTGGCCAGCATCTGTGTGTCGATCCCCCGAATCGCCATGGCCTTATCCCCTCCCCATTCAGGCGTTGATGGCCGCGGTCAGCTTGCCGCGCAGCGTCATCATGGCTTTTGAGTGTATCTGTGACACGCGCGACTCGGTGACGCCCAGCGTCAGGCCTATCTCCTTGAGGGTCAGCTCCTCGTAGTAGTAGAGCGAGATGACTAACCGCTCCTTTTCACCCAGCGTGTCTATATACTTGGCCAGCAGGTTGAGCATCTCCTGATTTTCGAGGCTTTCCTCCGGCGTCTCCTCGCGCGATATGAGCAGCTCGCTGCTCTTCATGCGGTCTACCAGCACCTCGTCGAGACACATCACATTAAATGTATGCGACTCGTCGAGCGTTTTTTTCACATCGTCCTCGGACATGTTGAGGTGGCCGGCCACCTCGCGCTCTGTGACCGAGCGGCCCAGCTTGCCCTCAAGCTCCGCGTAGCCGTTTTCTATCCTCTTGATTTTCTGGCGCAGGCTGATGGGCGCCCAGTCCTGCTTGCGTATCTGGTCGATTATCTCGCCGCGTATGCGCAGGGTGGCGTATGTCTCAAACTTGACCTCCTTGGAGGGGTCAAATTTGTCGATGGCGTCCATAAGCCCCAGCAGCCCGCTGCTCATAAGGTCGTCAAGCTCCACATGCTTATGATATGTGGGCAGCAGGCGCCGCGCTATGAACTTGACAAGGTGCAGATAAGACATGACAAGCTCGTTGCGCGCGTCCGTATCGCGCGTTTTCTCAAACCGCTCCCAGAGCGCCTGGGTTTTTTCCGCAGTCCCTGTCATAACCTTTCACCCGCCCCTCGCCGTAATAGTATATAGAATCTGTTTAGCTGCGTTTTATAAAGTTGTTCAGGAAGCTTTTGAAGGTCAGTCCGCGCCCTTCGGGCGTCATGTCCAAAAACTTCCAGGCGATGCCGTCGATGTTGCGCGACGGCACGCTGCGCGGATGCGACAGGATAAACGGCTGCTGCTGGCGCACCGCGCGTCCCACAAGCGGGTCGTTGAGCATATAGCCCAGAATATCAAGCTCGGTTTTCAGATAAAGCTGCACCACGGCCGAGAATTTGGCCAGCGCGTCCTCGGCGTCCTCGGCGCTCTCGGCCCTGTTGACCACCAGCCGCAGGCGCGCGCGGTTCTCGCTGCCGCCCGACACTATCGACTTGACCAGCGCATAGGCGTCCATGATGGCCGGCGGCTCCGGCGTCGTTATTATAATTACCTCATGCGAGGATTCTATAAGCTTGAGGATATTTTTGGAGATACCCGCGCCGGTGTCGAACAGGATAACGTCGGCTAAGTCGTCGAGCTGCAACAGCTTGCTCACGACGCCCGAGAGCTGCCGCGAGTTGATGTTGAGCAGGTCGAACACACCCGAGCCGCCCGATATGATGCGCACGCCGTTGGGCCCGTCGGTTATAACGTCTTTGATCTCGCCGTGGCGGTTGACCACCCACGACAGGTCGTGCGCGGGCGTGACGCCCATGACCACATCGACGTTGGCCAGCCCGAAGTCGGCGTCCACGATCAACACGCGAAGCCCCTTCTTGGACAGCGCTATGGCGAAATTCACGGCGAAGTTGGTCTTGCCCACGCCGCCCTTTCCGCTGGTGACAGTCACCACCCGCGCGCCCGAATCCGGCGCGCGGTCGCGCTGCTGTTTTATATTGTGAACGATTTGTCTGAGGGCGCTGGCTTGATCGTTCATAAAGCCCCTTCTCTTCCCGTCAGGCGTTTGATTATTTTCCGTATGTCGGCGATCTCTATGTCGTCGGGCACATTCTGGCCGGCGGCCATATATGAGAGCGGCTTATCCGACAGGAATTTCAAATTCAGAACGGTGCCCCAGGTGTCGGTCTCGTCCATTTTGGTGAACAGCAGCTTAAAGTCGCGCAGGAAGCTGTAGGTGTTCAGGATGTTGAGGCACCCGGCGAACGACGTGGTGGCGCTGAGAACCAGATGCACCTCGTCGGCCTGCGAGTGTTTGATAAGCTGCGTTATCTCCGCCTCAAGGGAGCGGTCGTTGGGCGACTTGCCGGCGGTGTCTATGAACACAACGTCTTTATCCTCGTGTTCCCTGAGACATTCCGTGACCTCCTCGGGCGTATACGCGACCGATATGGGCAGCTCGAGTATCTCCGCGTATGTCTTGAGCTGCTCCACGGCGGCTATGCGGTATGTGTCGGTGGTCACGATGCCGACCTTGGCGTGGTGGTTGATGGAATAGATGGCGGCCAGCTTGGCCAGCGACGTGGTTTTGCCGACGCCTGTCGGCCCGGCGAACAGCACCACCTGGCGCTTAAAGCGCTTAAGCTTTATGGGGGCGGCCTCTCCGAGGTACTGCTTTACTATCTGCTCCATGACCTCGCCGGGATCCTCTTTCTGCTTCTCGACGATTTCGGAGACCTCCCGCGCGACCCTGTGCGCGAACTCCTCGTGTACCTCGTTTTCTATCATGGACAGCGTGAGCGCCTCTATCTCAGGGTTATACGACGTCCGGTAATCGCCTTTTATCTGCATCTTGCTGACTAAGTTGCCCAAGGTCGTGGACAGCGAGTCGAGCTTGTTTTCAAGCGACTCTATCTTCTCCTCGTCCTCCTTGCGGGGCGCGCGCCCCGTGTTCAGGACGGGTATCAGCGGCGAGAAGGTCTCCGCGCCGGGCGCGGGGCCGGGGATGTAGGGCGGTACGGCCGCCGCGGGCGGCGCCACCGGCACCGATATGCCCCCCACGCCCTTCACGGCATACGCCCCCAAAGCGCCGGGAGGCGGCGCGGGAGGCGGCGGGGAGGCGTCCCTGAACCTCATAACGTCCTGCTCGGGCGTCGGCGGCGGCGCCCACATTCCGGGCGGCGCTGCCGCACGCGCAGGGACGGCGGCGCGCGCCGGCTCGGGCGGCGCGTTCTCATAAGCGGCCACCACTTCGACCAGAGGCTTGCGGAACAGGCCCCAAAAGCCCTTGCGGCGTATCTTCCGCGTGTTGAGGATGAACGCGTCGCGCCCCAGCTCGTTGCGTATCTTCTCCATGGCCTGCGACACGTCGTCCGCTATATAGCGCTTAACATTCAACTTAGATCGTCACCACCCCGTCAGCCTGAATATCCACGTTTTGCTCAAGCTCGTTATATGATAAGACCGTCAGGTCGGGCACAAGGCTGTCCACCATCTTTTTGAAATGGAAGCGCACAACGGGCGAGGTCAGCACGATGGGCGAAAGCCCCAGCGAGGTCATGCGCTCGATGGCGCGGCGCAG
>WRLW01000172.1 GCA_009777435.1 Oscillospiraceae bacterium
CGCTGATATCCATGACGGCCGGCGCGGTTATCAAGATTATCTGCAATTTCATTCTGGTGGGCGACCCCGATATCAACATTTCGGGCGCGCCGGTGGGCACCGTGGCGTGCTATTCGGTCATAGCGGCCATCAATGTTATCGCCATCGTGGCCGTCATAAGGCCGCCGCGCATACTCAGGTGCGCGTTTAAGCCGTTAGCCGCGTCCGCGGCGATGGGCATTTCGGCCTATTGGATACAGGTTGCGGCTGAGAAAATTATGGGAAACACCTTGGGTACAATTTGTGCCATTGCCGCCGGCGGGCTACTATATATTGTGCTTATACCCGCTATGGGCGCGCTTTCGTATGACGACGTGCTGTTATTGCCAAAGGGCGGAATGATAGCCCACAAATTAAAGATTAAAGAAAAAATGTAAAAAAATGCTTGCAAAGGGCGTGTTGTTGTGGTAGATTTTGATTATGCCGGGTCGCACGGCTTTGACGATGTGTACAAGCTCATGCGCGTATTGCGCCGGCAGTGCCCGTGGGACGCCGGGCAGACGCACGAATCCATAAGGGCGCATCTGCTTGAGGAAGCCTGCGAAGCTATGGAAGCGGTCGATAAGAATGACGCGGAGCTGCTGTGCGAGGAATTGGGCGACGTTCTGCTTCAGGTGGTGTTCCACACAGTTATTGCCGAGGAGTCCGGGGCGTTTCGCATGGCGGACGTTACCGGCGCCCTGTGCGCCAAGCTGACCGACAGGCATCCGCATGTGTTCGGCGATACCGGAGCGGACGGCGTGGCGGATGTGCTGAGAAACTGGGAGGCCATAAAGCGCCGCAAAAAAGGACAGGCTACCGTGTACGAGGCAATGCGCGGCGTGGCCGCGACGCTGCCGCCGCTGATGAGGGCGGAGAAGCTTCTGACAATGGCCGAGCGTTCCGGTTTGGGCGCGCTCCCGGACGGCGGGCTGCGTGAGGCCATGGACGCCGCGAGGGCCGCGGAGGACGCGCTGAACGAGGCGTGCGAGCGGTATATGGCACTCTGCGCGGAAAGCGCGCGCGCGGAAGGCGCGCAGTAAACATTGTATCAAGGGACTGCCCTTTGAGGCACGCCTTGAGAATACTCAGGAAAAATTGAGGAGGACACAGCAATGAACAAAACCGATTTAGTCAACGCCGTTGCCGAGAAGGCCGGCCTATCCAAGAAGGCGGCGGAACAAACCGTGAGCGTGGTTTTTGATGCCATTACGGACGGTTTGAAAGAGGAAGGAAAGGTTCAGTTGGTTGGTTTCGGGGCCTTTGAGGTGAAGAACCGCTCGGCGCGTATGGGCCGTAATCCCAAGACCAAAGAGCCCATCCAGATACCCGCTTCCAAGGTTCCGGTATTTAAGCCCGGCAAGGCGCTCAAAGACGCGATCGGAGGCTGACGCGAACGGAATACAGCCGCAACTTGACGTTGCGGCTGAATCTGTTTATTGCCGGCGGGTTCCGCGTTTTATGAGGGCGCGGAGCCTGCGGCGGAGCGGATTAAGCGTATCCACATGCGCGCGAAGCGCCGCGGAAGGATGTAGAATACATGCGGCTGGATAAATTTCTGAAGGTGTCGCGGCTCATCAAGCGCCGCACGGTCGCCAATGAGGCGTGCGACGCCGAGCGCGTCACTGTGAACGGGAAAACCGCCAAGGCGTCTTACGAAGTCCGTGAGGGCGACGTTATCGAGATACGTTTCGGAGCGCGCCGGGTGCGCGTTGAGGTGCTGGAGGTGTCCGGGCACGCGACCAAGGATCAGGCCGCCGGCATGTACAGAGAACTGGCGGATTGAGCATATACAGGTAAAAGCCCCCATATACATTGAACAGGATGTCCGAGTTCATATATGGAGGGCCGCACATGAATTACGAGGAAAAGAACCGTAACGGCGCGCACCACATCGTCATGGAGGATCGCGCGCGCATAACGGCGTCGGGCGTTGAGGACGTTGACAGCTTCGACGAGAACGGCGTAACCATGCTGACAAGCAGGGGCACCTTGGTCGTAAGGGGCCGTGATCTGCACATCGACCGCCTGAGCATCGACAAGGGTGAGCTGAACATCGAGGGCATTGTCGATTCGCTGCAATACATCGACGAGGCGCAGAGCGGCGGCTTCTGGGCGCGCCTGTTCAGGTAGCGCGGATGGAGATTTCGCCGGGCGGACAGCTTGCGGCGTTTCTGATGGCCGCCGTTACGGGCGGCGTGCTGGGCGCGGTCTATGACGCGCTGGCCGTGTTGGCGCGCAAGTTGCGTTTCGCGTTTATACGCGTGCTGTTCGATATCTTATTTTGGATAGCCGTGTTGGCGGCGCTGGCTTGGTACGCTTTCGCCGTGGGCGGGGGCGAGTTGCGCATATACGCGCTGGCGGGCGTTTTCCTTGGCGGCGCGCTGTATTTCACGGCGCTGTCGCGCGCGTCGCGGCGGCTGCTCGAAGCCGCGTTCGGCGCGATGTTCTGGTTATTGCGCGTGTGCGCGGCTCCGGCGGCGGCGTGTTTTACCGCGATAAATAAATTTTGCGGATTTTTGTCTAACCTATTCCATTTTGCGGAGAAACGCGATATACTGTATCGTAACGCCGATGAAATAATTGCCATACGCGAACGAGTGTACAAAAGAGGTGGCGGTCTTGAAGAAAACCAGGAAGCCAAAGCTTTTCATAATTATCGCAATCGTAATCTTCTCCGTATACGCCGCCATAAATTTGATAAATCTTCAGATAAGCATAAACGGGCAGCGCGAGCTGGGCGATATACTGAGTTCGGAGCTGAAAACGGTACTCAACGACAACGCCGCTTTACAAGCAGCTATCGAATCTGAGACCGACGACGAAACCATTGCCAGACAGGCGCGCGAAAAGCTGGGTCTGGTACAGCCCGGGGAGCGCATTATTATTGACGTCAGTAATTAACGGCCGCTGGCCGTGTGAATGGGAGTATATGGTTCCATGTCGATTGGCGTAGGCGAAATCGTTGAAGGGAAAGTCACGGGCATAACAAAATTCGCGGCGTTTGTAGCGCTGGACGCCGGCGGAAACGGGATGGTACACATCTCGGAAATCGCGCACAGCTTTGTTAACGACATACGCGAACACCTGACCGAGGGCCAGAGCGTGAGCGCCAGAGTGCTGGACATCGGGCCGGGGGGCAAGATCAGCCTGTCCATAAAGAAGGCGACCGCGCCGCCCGCTCAGGTTCGCCGTCCGGCCGCGCGCAATGCCGCGCCGCGCCGCGCCCCGCTCAAGGAGAACCTCACCTTTGAGGACAAGCTCAAGCAGTTCATGCACGAGTCGGAGAGCAAGATGTCGGATCTGCGCCAAAATGAACGCCGGGGTTCGCGCCGCGGCGGCCGCTGAAAACGCTCCGCGCCCCCTCGCGGGGCGCTTGGTTTTAGGCGGCGGCGTCACGCGCCTGTGCGGAGGCGGACTAAATGTCCGCCAAATCGCCGTGTCCCGTGTTTTTCAGGCATGATTTGAAATTTCGCCGGCTTTTCTTAAAATCAGATAAAAAATATAAATAAGGTATTGGCAAGTTATGGGCTATATGGTATAATAACGAAAAATTATGTAAAGCAGAGTGAGTGGATGAAACGCTTCGTTACGGCACTTGCCATAGCATTTATATTGAGCGCGGTGACAAGTGTTGTGGCCGCGATGGGGATGCAGCGGATACCTGACCGCTCGCCGCCAAGAATGAAGGCAAGCCTTGCGGCCGCTACATACTACGCTTCCTACGACCCGCCGCCGGATACCGGAAGCGGGGCGCCGGCCAATGTTCCGCTTGCCC
>WRLW01000173.1 GCA_009777435.1 Oscillospiraceae bacterium
TTGATAAACCGCCATTTCCTCCGGCTTTGTTGTCGCCGCTTCCGGATGTAGACATATACCCGGCGGCGCCACCGCCGCCGCCGCCGATAACTGTTACCGTGACGGCATCACCCACGTTCAGACCTAAGCTTTCAAAATTGAAAGCCGACACGCTGCTCGTAAAGGATCTGCTGCCCGAAAACGGCCCCGGCGTCAGGGCCGACGACACCCATTTCTCACCGTCGAAAACGACGGTGAACACTAACTCCGCGACGCCCCTCACGGACGGGCGCGTGAAAGCGCCGCGCAGCGGGTACGCGCCCGTGCCGTTTATGTTAAGCGTCGTTTCACCCGCGATATTCGTGTGAAGAACAAGGTATGCCCGAGCGCCGTCGGCCAGCGCGAAGCCGTTTATTTGCGCCGTCAGCGCGGACGCCGTACCCGCCGTACGCGTCGGTATGAGCTGCGATTGCAGAAAAGCCCAAACCTCACCCACAGCGAGGTCGTATTCGCTCTTGTTGACCTTCCCGGCGACTTGCTCGGCCAGCATACCAAGCGTCTCGCTAAAGCCGTCCATCCCCACCAGCTTGGCGTAGTCCTCTTTTGTTAAAAGCCCATCTTTTTCCAGCGAGGCGAGGGTAAGACCGATGACCTGTTCGGCAGTCGTTTTCGGGTACAGCGTATCGTAACTGCCGTCGTCCTTCTTGAACCTCATCGTGTGGTTTATTTCGGCCATCATAGCCCCTCCTCTTTAGTTGCTGGTGTCGTACCAGATATCGCCCGTTTTGGCGCTTGCGGGTGCGGCGGCGCCGACCGTGACGACGGGTACGGCGTTCCAGTTTGCCTTTTCCACATCCGTGACAAAGCGGTTGCTCGCGTCCTGTGTTATGACGCTTGCCGGATGGTTCGCGGGGTGCGCGTAATTATTGGCGTTTGCCGCAACGCCGTCGAGCTTCGATTTGTCCGTTTTGGCCATAAGGCCGTCAACGGACGCGCTGGCAAGCTCAAGCGCGACCTTTTCTGTTGCCAGAGGCTGCTTGGCCACACCGTCCCACCAGTAGTCCGGCACCTCAAGATCCCTGATATATAAATTGTCGCCTACGCTGAGAGTCGCCTTGTTTCCGGGGATGGCCAGCCATGCGTCCAGCGCGGCAATGGTGTCAAACACCTTTGCTTTTGACGCGCCCTTCGCGACGTTCTCCACCTCAGCCATCTTCGTGTCGAGGCCCTCGACCTGCTCCATCTTGGTTCTCGGGTACAGCTTATCCCAGCCCTCACCGTTTCGGTTCTTCATTTGGAAATTCTTGTCTGCCATGATATTTTCGCTCCTTACATAAAATTTTGGCGTGTACCCTTGCGGACACACACCTTTTATACTATCGGCGTTTTGCGCCGGCAGTTACGTATTGAACCACAGCTCCGCAGTATCCGGCGGCTCGGTATCGCTCACCACGGCGTTCAGGATAACGATACCGCCGCCTGTGTCGGCCGGCCCGTCCGACGTGTCTAACCACAGGCCGCCGACAGGCTGACCGTCGGGGACGGTATCGGAGACTATGACGCTTTGGGACGCGGAGGCAACGAGGCTCTGCATTTCCGCGAGAGCTTTTGGCAGCGCTACGTTTTGGAAATAATCCGCGACGTCATCGGCGGTCATCACGGCAACGGAGGGGATGCTTATATCAACATCCACGTCGTCCGTGAGTATTATCGTGACCGGAAACCGCCGTATGTCAATCGCGCCGTTGGTATATGCCGACACAGGCTGCGGATAATCGCCCAGCATACCGTAGTATAGCAGGATCTCACCGGCACCGGCTTGCGCGAAAACGCCGAACTCACTGAGCCAAAAGCCGGTCTCAAGACCTCCGTTAAGGTCGTTTCGGTACTCGACTACAAAGGTGCAGGTGTTGCCGGTGACTTGCGGTATACTGATTGTCGCGGCCGCGACAGGCTGCACAAGGTCGGTGAGCGCCGATGGTTCGGCGCCGGCCGGGAGCTGTCCGCTGCCAACCATGACGCGCGTGATATTCAGCGTTTCCCCCGCGAGCAGACTTGTCAGCAGATGCTTGCCGAGGGTTGGGATTACAAAGCCGTACATAATGTGACCTCCTATGTTACAGGTGGTAAAGGTGGTAGAGTGGTCTGCTGGATAGAGCCGCGGCGCGCTCGCGCGTATATATGCTTCTCATAGTTCTGTACAGGGACATACTGCGGCAGCGCGGTAGTCATTACGCCGGGATACGCGACGCCGGCGACCTTGATTCCGCTTGGCGGCATCGGCGTCTCGGTTACAAACTCATAATTGATTCCTACGCCTTGGGGTTTCGGCGCCACATATCCTCGGGAAATGTACTCGCTTTCAAACGGAGAACTCAATCCGTATATGCGGTTCGTCATGGTCATGTCTTGATGGTCAACAACCACGATGGCGGCGCCGGGAGAAATGCCGCTCCAAAGCCTATATATTCCCTCAGTAGTGCCGTCCCATTGGTTGAGGCTGATCCTTGCCCTTAGGATGGTACGGTAATCGTGGTCGCTGAGCAGCGCCGACGGCGCATATATAGGCTCAAAGTTAAGTAGCCTGCTTACCCCCACAAGCTGCCCGATCATGTCCAATTGAGCGCCCGCGGCCTTGTCCAGGTCAAACGCGGCGTCAAGCTGTTCCGTGAGATCTTTCAAGTCCTGTATCTTGTCGAGCAGCGCGGCCAGCCACTCCATGTATTTAGGCCGGACTTTATGCTGGGAGGTTATCCGGTTCAGATATTTATCCTCATATTGCATAGCCCCACCCCTCACACAACGATATTTATATTTGAGAGAATCCCACGGGTGACTTGGTTAAACTCAATCTTCATATCGCCGCGGGACAGGCCGGCGCCGTCCGCGCCGATAATCAGCTCCTGTATGCTGAACAGAGGGGAGCGTATATCCGGCGTAGCCGCCTGTGCGGGTACATACAGAGCGGAAACGGTCAAATCGGCGCCGATATCAAGGTCGTTTAGGTAATCCATGATATTTCGCGCCATTTTCGCGGCAATTTGGCTGACATACCCGGGTCTGGGGGTAATTGTGACCTGTACCATTACGTCCACATACTGCGGCCGGTAAAACCGAATCGGCGGTGGAGACGCTAATGTACGGTCAGGGGATTCTAACGAAACCTCCACGTCGCCGTATGTACCGCAGCCAGGCCCTTTTCGGAGATAGATTTCATTGGCAATTCTTCGTTCGTCGCCGCCCTCTACTACGGCGCATATGGAGTGTCCGGGTATAGGCACGCCGTAGTATCCGAAAACACTTGTGTCATTTTCGTATACTTTGCTTCGCAGCACGTCCGGGATCTCCGCGATGCCGCCCATAGTCCCGAGCAACACTGTTTTTGACGGTTTGGCGGTAGAAATAGACTGCCGCGCCCTTAGCGCTGGGTCTGATTCGATAGGCTGCCCAACCATAGCGTTGACATGGTTATCTACGCCGCGCCAACCGTTTGTCTGCGTAACTATTTTCGTTATGGTTCCCGCGTCGGCAAAAATTGCGCCGGGAGTTTGACAGGTCGCCATCACCTCAATGCCGCCGTTCTCCGGGATGATGAACTGCTCCAAGCTCCATAAATTCCCTGCTTTATCCTTGACCATACCGTTGTATATCTGCGTTCCGGGATCTCCGGTGACAAAAACATAGCACTGGCTGTGTCCTCTCTCCTTGCGGCGTATACCGTTTATTTTCACCACGCCGTCAAGACCGGCGCCTATGGCAGTCCCCGGCCCCCGGCTGTTGAACGTCTGCTGCAGTACA